>DASQWW010000067.1:0-2932 GCA_035640055.1 Nitrososphaeraceae archaeon
TTCTTCCTTCTTTCCGAATCCAAAATAGCAAGAATGACACATCTCTTTTCCATAAATTACTCCATGCATACCACATTTGTTACACACTCTTTCATAATCTATAGTTGAATCTAATGATTTAGCTTTTTGTATACATTTACCACAGATCGGCGCTTCAAGGTTGAAGCTAGAAAGAAAGCCAGATCCACATTGAAAACATCTTAAGCTATACATTTGCCCTTTTGGTTTCCAACGTCTAATACTACTACTAAATATACCCAAATCAAAATCCTACCCTTTTCATCTTTGAACCACAATTAGGACATGCAATTTCTTTATGCTCTTTTCCACAGCTCATACAATAATACATCAGCGATGAGCCATTATTGCTAGTGCCACCACTAAGCGCCGAAGACATTGAGCCAAACATTCCTGCTCTACCACTCATACGACCCATTCTTTTCATCATTATTCTTCTCATATACATATTAAGCAAAATGAATACTCCAAATATTGCAGCTAATGATATCGGAAACGGCAATAGCAAAGAAAGAGCCAAGCTTATACCAAATGATATTCCAATCCACAGTAACTGGTTAGTTAAAAACTGTCTGTTATTATTATTAACACTCAACTTTCTTTTCCACTATATAATTTACATATATTCTAATTAAGCCTAGTAGTTGTTACTTGCTTACTAAGTAACTGTAAGGTTACTTACTTAAATTGAATGACCTGAAAGAGGCCCATCTAAATATATCTGTATGTTAAGGAGTATTAGCAATCAGAGAGGTTTGTGTCTAGTATATACAATACAACTAATACTACAAAAAAGTAAGTGAAAACTGGAAAAGCCAATATTTTTACGGAATTGGCCACCGCTGTTATTCTTGCGATAAGTTCTCCTTGTCATCAGATGGGCCTCTGCCAAATATTTGGGAGAATTGCAATGATTCCTTTATAAGATTACAGAATAATCACAGCTGCCAAGACTTTAAATCATTACAAAATCTTGCAAATATGTCATATGAAATAATGGCTGAAGTACAAGCCGTTCTCTAGAGCCTTCAGCCATATTCTTTTAGCTTAGTCTCCTTCAGAAATGTTATCGCTGGTGGTATTATTCGGTTTTTTCTTTTCATACAATTCACTTTGTATCCGAGTTTCAAATATGGAAAGATAAGAACATACAGTTGATTCGCTATTAGAATAAGTAGCTAATTCAATTGCTTCGTCAAAACTGCTTGCTAAACTATCTTTCATTTCTATAGTCAATGAATATGCATTATACGGTCTGATAGTACTTCTTTTAATAGTTGAACAATTCCTTGTATTCTTGACGATTACGAAAAGCATTGGCTGAAGAAAATTAATATCATTATCTCTTCTGTGGTTGGTTGTATAAGACCATGAATAAGCCTATATATGTCACCAATTATAAAAAATTCGTTATTTGGAGTAATTAATAAATCACATGTTGTATTGTACATATATTACTAATGAGTAGCGATGATTCGGTGGGTCTACGTTGGGAGAACGCTATAGATAAGAAAGTAAAATCAAGTGACAATGAAGATTTAGGAAAGGTACAGAGTTTGGCCCCATATTACATTGAGATCAGTGAAGGATCGGTAAGAAAGAAACGTTACTTTGTTCCAAGATATTATATTAAAGGTTACGACGGAGAGCATTTGTATACTTCCGTCACAAAGGATGAGATCAAAACAAAATATGAGAGAGATAGCCCACCTTCTGAGTCAGAATACAATACGCAAGAATATATAAAGCAAAAACAGATGGTAGATTCAACATATCCACAATTTATGCACGGCATACCATTTATGGCTAAGGAACCTGGAGTATCACTTAAAGATCAACGATCTGGTGAAACAACACTTAATATTCCATGGGAAGAGGTAATACACAAGCATGTAAGAACAACAGATAATGTGGATATAGGAGACGTAGAGAGGGTAGGAAATGAATTTATTGTGGTTAGACAAGGAGTAGCAAAAGTACGTATTTACTATATTCCCAAGGTGTATATTAATAACTACGATGGTAGCTCATTGTATATCGATGCTCCTAGTAGATTAGTAAGTGCCAAATTTGAAAGAGAAACTGAACCAACACCAGAAGAGATTAGAGAACTTGCAAAAGAAGAAGCTGAAAAAAGTAGTAGTAGTAACAGCTGAAGATAGTTAGTAAGGATTTGTTCTTGTCACCGATGATATTTCAATAGCAAATGTTGGTGATTTAAAAAAACAAAGTAGACATTCAATTGACATGGATTCCATCAAGTCCAAAGAGGCCGGATGACTCATTTTCTTATATCTTTCATAAACGCAAAAGCTGACAAAAATCAAGAACATATTGATTATGCATTTGCAATTGATGTGACTCAAATGATAAAACCGTGTATAGTACTTCAGGTCACTCAAGTGAAGGTGTAGAAGAGGTTTATCATAAATTTGATAACAATACTGCTGCTGGTAATTATTACATATTCGCAGTGACAATCTATAGCGTAATACTATTTCAACCAGTTGAGCAAGATGAAGCAAAATTTACTATAGCAACTAGATCATAATAACAATCATAAAGTTTTCCTAAGCTTGTTGATGTTGTAAATTTGTAGTTAGTCTTAGATAAAATAGGTATCTTTGAAATTTAGCTTTAGTAAAAAGGAAAAATATTCTCTGTAAATATTTTATTGGATGACCAAGCTCCTCATGAGCAATTCTGTCAAACTTCTTGTTATTATTATTATTATTATCTAACGTTACTTCACTTCTGTTATTTCAATCATGGCCGCATGTAGCTACTAAAAGTGAGACCTAGCAAGTAAAGGAAATGTCAGAAAGTAAAACACTCATTTGTTATTATAAAATATTTGGTATAACGACACCAGTGATTTACTTTGTAAAAATACAATTCATATTGTCCTAGTTTT
>DASQWW010000068.1:0-5635 GCA_035640055.1 Nitrososphaeraceae archaeon
TTTTAGCCTTCTCTCTTTTACGCATATACGACCTAAGCTGACTTAGGTCACACATGCATACTCCGGATAGTGGTTTGTATCTGGTCCTGGAAATTTCATGCTTTTTATAATCTACATAAAATATCAATAGCTTGGTACAAAATAAAGTTACCAGGATACTCCCTACAATCCAATATAAAGTTGGAATGGAAGCAAGATAAAGATAGGGATTTGGTTCGGCCGCAAATCGTAACCATAGTAGTGGAATAAATATTGACAATATGACACTTATTGGAGTAAAAAGCATAGATAGATACGACAATTTATCATAGGGTTCAACGTCGCGTTCGAATTGGTCGAGTAAGCCTTCAAGATCCTCATTAATCTTTTTCTTCTCGAATATACTTTCCATGATTCTGACTTGGCTGAACTTATTAATTAAGATTGCCTGTTCACTTATCTTAATTTTTTACAATGTTTTAATAAAAAGATATTTATATTTATAAAATTTGGTCCCTACATTTTTGCTAAATTCTTTCTGTTTAGTTAAACGGAAGCTGTAATTTTCGTTAAATTTTCTCGTAAGAGCAGAATAGAATAAAAATATTTGATCTAAATTTTCTTTGACATCATTTTTACTATTTATGATAATAAGTATGATTACTTTTTATTATGTTAATACTTATATTATTTGCTAATTAAGCATGAGCTAGGAAATGGTAGTTTATCGTTCTAATGGCTTAAGATTCGTATTGACAAAGCAGGAGGTAAATAACTCTATGGCCGACTTTATATTAAAATCGTTCTGGGTCAGTACCGCACTGGCATTAATTCTTACGCTTCCTCCACTAGGATTGTTTATATCAATATTTCAGAATACTGATGGAAATTTGTTACCAGCATCCATCATTGGATTTGGCCTCCACTTTGTGCTTCTTGCAATTTCCCCAAAGTTATCTTCCACTTTGATATCATTAATAGATAATTGAAACATCTGTGAGACTTCATTATATACTGTCATCTTAAAGGGTTTGATAGTACAGATTTCATTTGACTTCATATTCTTGGGAAGCACATGTATATATGAAAGCACGATGGTTGTGATCATGTTCACTCGGATATGAGCAAAATCAGTATGCCAAGTAAAATCTTTGGTACGGTTATATCACATGGATTAAGAGGAAGAATGCTGACAAAGGGAGAGCTTCAAACACTTGCAGAATCTCGAGATATAGACGAATTAGTTACTCGAATTAAGAATACTGTATATTTGGATGTACTTGCGAAACTTCCAAAACCCTACACAGCTGAAAAAATAGAAGGAGCATTAAGGGAGTATCTAGTCAACTCTCATGCAAAGATGATTAATGTTACAGGTGGAGCAGGTATACTTAATGCTTATTTTGTCAAATATATCACTTGGAATCTAAAGTTAGTATTGAAAGGTAAGGCACTGGCTAAATCATACGACGAGTTGCTTCCAAAAATAAACCTTAGGGCTGAGGAGCTTGTTGGTAGGCGAGACATCCTAGTAAAGGCTCTGGTAGCTAAAGGCTTGGATGAAGCAATAGCTGCTATTGCCGGGAGTGAATTTGGAGAAGATGCTGCAAAGGCAGCATCACTTTATAAAGAAAGGAATGACCTAAGATTATTTGATGTTTATCTTGATCATGTATTCTATCGCGACTTAGGAAGAGCAATGACAGTCGAATCTCAATCACAAGATGTCAAGAGAGTGGTTTCTACTGATATTGATTCCTATAACGTTCTCGCCATTCTCAGAGGTAAATTTTGGGGTCTAAATACAAATGACGTCAATGACCTTATTGTGACAACTACCCCAAAAATTGATAAAGATATACTACAAAAGATGATCAATGCAGAGAAGATCCCCGATGCTATAGGTGAACTATCAAATACCGTTTATAAAGATATTGTTCCACAAACTGCATCTAACGATATAGATTCTATCATGCAGATAGAGTCAGGTTTTGAAGCCATAGGATTGAAGAGAATAATAAGCTCATTTAGAACCATGTTCAATGTAGGTATTATGCTCGCAGCATTAAAGTTAATGATGGTTGAAGTAAGAAATCTGTCGGCCATCGCTTCTGGCATAGAACAAAAAGTTCCTGTTGAAACTATATTGTCTAGGCTAGTCAGACCAGAATAACAATTGATTGTAATTCACGTTCTCTATCTTGTAGTCGAGTTTAAAGAGATATTAATGCAAAAATATATGGGACTAACCTATAATCGAGTCTCTTATCTAAACTAAATTTATTCTCTCGTCACTTCTGTTGATATATATTTAGTTCTTTTAGAATTTTTATTACTAAAGGGATCTCTAAGTCAAGCTGCATTGCAATAAATTCTTCTCCTATGCCAGAAAGATAAAGGTTCATTACAATTTGTCTCTTTTCCTCAGAAACCTTCTCCTCAGTGCCTAGCATTTCTGTTGTTGGTTAAAGTACTTTGGTAATTTAAGAATTTGGTTTGCTTTTCTCGTCTGAAAGTGAAGCAGAGGTTTTTGTCTTAAGGCTTGCGTTTCTTTTGGATCTGAGCATCCTTCCAAATAAGATTTGAATAGAGCATTTTGGGAACTATTTTCTTGAACTCAACACCTTCTCCAACATACCACTTTGGAAACCATTCATATAGGTGCAATCTGATGGTCTGAATGTATACTATCAATCCTTCTATCATCATGATTCCTATATTGCCTCCAATTAAGACAGCATATCCTCCTCCATGTGCATATGACTGGTTTACAGTTACTAGTAAAGCTACGTGAACTAGGAGCATAATTCCAATTCTAGTATAGCTTATGACATTAGAAAGAACTTCTATAATCCTGACAAGAATTACTTCAATTACAATTCCCATGAATCCGCCTCCTTCATCATGTCCACGTTTTGAGTTTATTTCTTGCTCTTTCTTTCCTCCATATATCATTATGCCAACTGTGGCAAAGATTATAGGTGGCGCGGCTTTAGCAACAAGGTCGACCGTCACCCAGTCGCCAAATACAAAAGTGAGCCATGGAACTGGTTCATTGTGTATTTTCCCACTAATTCCGAACATTCCAATTATATCATAACCCGAACCAATGGCAGCAAGGATTAGAGAAACTACTGCAAGGAATTGGATAATAGTTGGTATATCATGAGTTAATACGGCCAACTTATTGCCGTCCTTGATGTTCTTTCGAAGTCTAAGGAAGAAAGCCATTAAAAGGTGAAGAATGCCTATTGCGACTGAAACTTTAAGTATCTTTATCACCTGGTCAAAGGTAAGCTCTGAGACGTTCAAAATTCCAACTACACCGCTTAGAGGTGCAAAAAGATGAGACAATACAGAGATGGATTTTATATGAAAGCCGAATACTTCACCAGTTCCCAACCCGGCAATACTTGCCGCTGCTCCACTGGCAGCTAGCAGTGTTCCCCATGTCCTGATTGAACCATTACCTCTATGTCTTAACAACATGCCAAGACCAAACAAAAGCAGACCATGTCCAAGATCTGCAAACATTAATCCATAGAACAAGGGCCAAACGAATGCTATAATAGGGGTTGGATCAGTTTCCCCATATCTTGGCAATCCTTGAGTCTCGGTGATGACTTCGAATGTACGAGTGTACGACTTATTTGTAAGCAAACTTGGCAAAGCTGATTGCTGCGGCTGATCCTCAAGAGCATGGTTATTGACAGCTTGATGATTTGCTTCTATATTTTCTAGTATAGATACATAGTCATTTGTGAGAATACTGAATTTGTTTTGCATCTCCTCAGGTATGTAACCTTGGATCATAGCAAAATTCTTAGTACCACCAGGCTTTCGAGTAATCTCTAGGACATCCTTAGCAACCTTTGCCGCTTCATGAAGAGAGAGAATTTTAGTCTGCATAGTTGATTTCATTTTCTCAATATATTTATCTATCTCATTGGACTTTGCTTCAAGTTCTTTAACCTTAGCCTGTGCCTCCAAATAAGCAGCACTTGGATTCTGAGACATATATGGAGGAATTTGAAGAGGATGAAGTCCAAAGGTCCTCATGACCTTAATGATTCTTTCAGAATCCTCATTGGAACCAACTATAACAATGAAAGACTTTTCTTCATCGAGTTTGTTGCTATAAACTGGAAGATCGCCAAGGCTTTTTACTACCTCATCTCGGTCCTTGGAGTCAATTACAAAAATCTCTACAAAGAACCTCTTTAGGTTTCTGAACGAAGCTAAATTCAGGTTCACGTTTGCTGCTGCCTTAAGAGCTGCCTCAATGTTTGTATATTCTTCAAGTTGCTTTGAAATTCTGTTTTGTTCATTTAAAACCTTTTTTGGTTCATCAAGTAGTGTTTTACTCTTATATTCCAGATCAGAAATAAAATTCTCAATATTTTCAATAAGATAATCTGTCTTTTCCTTTGGCGCCCCTTTGAACATTGTTGCCAAGACACCAGTCTCCAAAGGGATACCGAGTGCCCTAACAGTCTCATCTATATCTTGATATAATCTTTGAGCTCTTAATAAAAGGTCGTCAAGGTAAGGATTTGTATGTTCAGAGGAGGCACTTTGAAGAGGATGAAACCACTCGAGCTTTGCCAGCCTGCTCACTGCTTCCTGCGTTTCTGTTCTTGGTAAGATTACTGTAGCCTTCATGAGTTTGGCAAGTCCCATATTGTTTTTGCTGTCTAGCTTGTAATATCATCAATATAAAATTCTTTTTGACTCATTTTCACGCTAAATGATATGTCGAAGATACTCGTTAATATCAATTAACTAGAATTGTCAAACCATCTATGCTTAAAGCTACCGATTATATGGAAAAATTATACAGTCTTTAAAAAGACCAGGACTGATGAATTATTATTCACAGCAGATGACAGATATAAAAAAATAAAGGATAATAGATTTTTAAACCTTGTTGACAAATTGTTATTGCTATATAATTGTTCTTCCTTTTACTGACCTAAGATAATAAACATCATCACAATACCATAAATAGCAATTGATTCTACCATGCCTACGAAGATAAATACTCTAGATTGCATCTTTGGATTATCGCTAATTGCAGCAAGACCTGCGGCTCCTACGAAGCCCAAACCTATGCCTGCCCCTGCGGCAGCTAGCCCGAAGGCCATTCCAGCTCCTATTAATTTCGATGAACCTATATCTGAAGCCGCCGACGAAGCTGCCTTCTGATTTTGCGCATAAGCT
Organism: Nitrososphaeraceae archaeon; assembly: GCA_035640055.1. Taxonomy (GTDB): domain Archaea; phylum Thermoproteota; class Nitrososphaeria; order Nitrososphaerales; family Nitrososphaeraceae; genus DASQWW01. The sequence continues at coordinate 5,200 of DASQWW010000068.1, forward strand.
GTTGTTGGACTCGATAAGCCAAACCCAACAATAATAAGAATAACCAAAACTGAAATTGTAGCCACTCCTGCAGTTTCCAACTTCATAAACGTTCCAGCCTAAATGCCATATTTAACTATAACTGCGTCAGATATATAACTATAATATTACGTGTATAATTCTATATACTTACTTATTGTCTTTTGTTGGCTATATTATCCTAGGAAGCTTTGGCTTTATACTTTGGAGATAGTTTTGCGCTTACTTTCTCCTATTTCTTCTTTGATCTTGCTGACCATAGAATCACGTTCTTTGCTTAATCGTGAACGAGCCTTTTCGAAGTAACCCAAAATTATATCTTGCGCCATACTCTTTAATACTCTTTTTAGTCGGTCCTAATTTCCTCTGCAAGTTTCCTCTTATCAAGGAGCACTTTAACTTTTTTCAAACGTACGAA
>DASQWW010000069.1:0-4953 GCA_035640055.1 Nitrososphaeraceae archaeon
ACGATCCGTCGAACTGATAAACAAACATTTCGGAGGTAAAATCGCGATTATTACTGACGTTTGTTTATGCCAATATACTTCACATGGACATTGTGGGATAGTAATGAGAGAAAAAGTGGATAATGATATGAGTATTAACACGTTAGCAAAGGTCGCTATTAGCCATGCTAAAGCAGGTGTAGACTTTGTTGCACCCTCGGCAATGATGGATGGCCAAGTAAAAGCTATACGTCAAGCCTTAGATGACGCCGGCTCTGATGAGATTGCTATTATGGCATATTCAGCAAAGCACGCCTCTCCTTTATACGCCCCTTTTAGAGATGCAGCCCATTCTACTCCTGATTTTGGCGACAGAAAAAGCTACCAAATGTCATTTGCAAATCTCAGAGAATCAATGCGTGAAATAGAAATGGATATTAACGAAGGAGCCGACATTATTATAATTAAACCTGCCATTCCATATCTTGATATAATTTATCAGGCAAAAAGGAATATTAATTTGCCTGTGTGTGGATATAGCGTCTCAGGCGAATATGCCATGATTAAGGCTGCAGCAGAGGAAGGATGGATTAACGAAGATGATGTAATGACCGAGTTCCTGACATCAATCAAGAGAGCAGGAGCGGATATGATAATAACATATCATGCAAAGCAAATGGCTAAACTTCTACTAGATAAGCAGTGATACTTCGTATACGATACAATTATAACTTTTTATGGGCACAAGTTTAATGTATTATGTATAGCAAGTCAGAATCTCTATTCAATAGGGCAAAGAAAGTGCTCCCTTATGGAGTCAATAGCCCTGTACGTTTTTATGAGCCATTTCCTGTCTTTGCAGATTCTGGCAAAGGTAGCAAAATTGTCACTGCTGATCATAAAATATGCATAGATTATTGTATGGGCTACGGAGCTATTTTACTTGGTCATGCTTATGAAGCTATAATCGAATCTGTAAAATCTCAACTTGATAATGGAAGCCTATTTTGTATTCCAACTGAAAAAGAAGTAAAATTGGCTGAATTGATTTCCACTATTATTCCATGCGCCGAAATGACAAGATTGGTAAATACAGGATCAGAGGCAACTATGAATGCCATTAGGTTAGCTCGTGCTTTCACAAGTAAAAAGAAGGTTATAAAATTTGAAGGATGTTATCATGGTGCTTACGATTACGTGCTAGTAAATAATCACTCATCTTCGCAAAGTACTGCAGCAATATCTCAAGGCATAATTGAAGAAGCATCTTCACAAACACTTGAAGTTCCTTACAATAACATCGAGCAATTCGAAGATGTTATTGAAAAAAATGCAGATGTTGCTGGCGTTATAATAGAGCCTGTAGCCGCAAACATGGGCATAGTAATGCCTGAAAAGTATTATCTTAATGAAATTAGAAAAATAACACGCCAAAAGGATATAGTATTGATATTTGACGAGGTTGTCACAGGATTCAGACTGGCGCTGGGAGGCGCCTCAGAGTTCTTTGGAATTAAACCTGATATAGTAACATTAGGTAAGGCTATGGGAAATGGATTTCCTATAGCTGCAATTGCGGGTAAGAAAGAGATAATGCAGCAACTTTCACCAGGAGGAAAAGTATATCAAGCTAGTACTTATGCTGGAAATCCAACTTCTGTCTCAGCAAGTCTTGTCACAATCAAAAAATTGATTGAACAAAAAAATGAAATCTATCCTAGAATTGCACAAACATGTGACCGTATTGTCGAGGGAATTAATGGTATACTAGAGCAATCCAAGTTAAGCTGCTCATTAAACACCATTGGTTCAATGTACCAATTGTTTTTTAGTTCCGAAAAGGTAAAGGATTTCAATACTGCAAAAAAATCTAATACAGTTTTCTTTATGAAGCTTCATAACGAATTGCTCAGGAGCGGAATTTTCATACCTCCATCACAATTTGAAACTTGCTTTGTTTCCTATTCTCACAATGAGGATGATATTGACAAAACGTTAGAATCATATGATGAAGCATTGCATAGGGTGAAAGATTCATTAAACTAGGACTAAAGGTTGGAACAAGAGGAAGTAAACTTGCTCTTGCTCAGACACAAATAGTGCTATGTGCATTAAAGAAACTAAACCCTTCTATTAGCTCTGAAATTATTATGATTAATACTAAGGGCGATGTTGACAAAAGACCGTTGTTTTCCTTAGACAAAAAGGGAATATTTGAAAAAGAATTAAATGAAGCAGTTATTAGAAACAAAGTTGACTTTGCTGTCCACAGCTTGAAAGATATTCCTTCGGACTTTTCCAATCAATTAACCATTGCAAGTATTCCAAAAAGAGATAAACCTAATGATGTTTTAGTTAATAAAAAAAAATTGAAACTAAAGGATCTACCTCCAGGTGCTGTTATTGGAACTAGTAGTCTAAGACGAGCAATTCAGTTAATGAAGAAACGACCCGATTTGAAGGCCAAACCTATTCGTGGAAATGTGGACACAAGAATCAAAAAATCTGTAAGTGGGGAGTATGATTCGGTTATCCTTGCAGAAGCTGGTCTCAGGAGACTAGGAATGACAGAGCTAATTGTTGAAAGGTTCGACGTTGTCGATTTCGTTCCTCCTCCTGGGCAAGGAGCAATTGCGATTGTATGCAGAAAAGATAATGAAAATCTAATCAAAGCGCTGAAAAGTTTAGAAGATCCTCAATCACGAGCAGAAATTGAAGCAGAGCGCGCCTTGTTGAGTAGAATAGAAGCTGGTTGCAGATTTCCTGTTGGCGCAATAGCACTTAGTAGTGATAACACGCATAAAATTGTATTATATGCTAGTATATTTTCTGCTGATGGTACAAAATCTCTTAAGATAAAAAAGACAGGATCCAACAAGGATCCTCGTAAATTGGGAATAGCAGCTGCCAATATACTTCTCGAACGTGGTGCAATGAAGTTGGCTGAAGGGTGGCGTGCAGCAGTAGATGATTGGAACGAGCAATTATGAGAAAAGTTGGTAAAGTTTACATTTGCGGTTCTGGACCCGGTGATCCAAAATTAATAACAATCAAAGCAATAGAACTATTAAAAAAGTGCGATATAGTACTTTATGATAGACTTGTCAGTAAAGAGATTATTAATCAAATTCCGTCTAAATGTGAAAGGATTTATGTTGGAAAATCCTCTGACGATCCAGCAATTCAGCAGAATAAGACAAATAATCTTATGGTTGAGCATGCCAAAAAAGGAAAGAAAGTTTTACGTCTGAAGGGTGGCGACCCTTTTATGTTTGGAAGAGGTGGTGAAGAAGCTGAATATTTAGTGCAACATAATGTTAAGTTTGAAATAGTCCCTGGAATTACTTCTGCAATTGGTTCAGGAGCGTATGCTGGAATTCCTCTTACACATAGACAATTTTCTTCTTCTGTAGCCTTTGTAACAGGCCACGAAGATCCAAAAAAAAAAGAACCAACAATAAGATGGGAGAAATTAGTAAAAGCAGTCAATACAATAGTTATTTTTATGGGGATGGAACAACTCCCGTATATTTTGAATAATTTGTTAAAAGCTGGAATGAGAAAAAATACTCAGGTTGCAATTATTGAAAACGGAACTACCAAAGAGCAAAGAGTAATAAAGAGTACCTTATCTAATATTTTAAAGAAAGCCCAAGAGGAGAAAATTAAACCACCTGCAATTATTATAATTGGAAACGTTGTTTCCTTGCATGAAAAGATCAGCTGGTTCAATAAGTAGTGGTTCTAATGCCAAAGTATTTAGAGAATAAAATCTTTGCAATAACCAGAAAGGAAGATTATGCTAAGGAGTTTGCACAACTTGTAAGTTCAGAAGGAGGTAAAACTATTGCATTACCCACGATTGATATAGTGCCGAAAGACCCTAGCATTGTAGTAAAGTTTATCGATATAATAAATAAAAAAAAACACGATTACTGTGCCTTTATGAGTCAACAAGCCGTAGAGGTCTTATTCGATTTAGCGAACAAAATAGATAAAACTTCAGAAGTTATTTCCATTTTGAATTCCATAACCATTGTTGCTGTTGGGCCCAAGACTAGACAAAGCTTGATAGATCGAGCAGTAGATGTCAAGCTCGTTCCAGTAAAATACTCATCTCAAGGACTAGTAGATCTCTTTTCCAAAATAGAATTAGCAAAGACAAAAAAAATACTCATCCCTAGAAGTGGGGCATCAAATGAATTTACTAAAAGGGCTCTGTCTGATTTGGGAATGACTGTCGACGAATTGAATCTATATACAATACGGACTTCTAGAATTGATAGTATTTGGAAAGATTTTGCTTTGTTAGTAGAACAAAAAAAAGTAGACTCTGTAGTCTTCACAAGTGCATCCACAGTTCGATCATTCTTTGAAATTATGCAGAAAATTTCATTACATAATACCACTTCACTTTTAAACGATGTCAAGGCTATAATATCCATTGGTCCTTTTACTAGCGAAGAGTTGAGAAAAAGGAATATCCGGCCTTTTGAGGCCCACGAACATAGTATGAGAGGAACTTTTGAGCTGGCAAAGACCATCTTAAGTGGAAAATGAATAGTAAATGTAGAAATTTTATATAATACATTGTGACCTAACTGGCTTAAGTAATATAAAAATTTTCTATTACATGCTCGTGTTCTTTCTTTTTCTCTATTACGACGCAGGATAGATTCTTGTGTTTTATTCAGCCTACTTGTTTGCGAATTATATTAGTGCAAAATATATAAAACATAACAAAATATATATAAAACATAACGCCGTTATAAAAGATATGACTACTGAGCAATTGAATATGGATTCTAGTAAATACGACTTTAAGGACTCTACAGAGCTATATGTATATTTAAGCAAGAAGGGTCTTTCTCGAGGCACCGTTGAGGAGATTAGTAAGTTAAAGGGTGAACCTGACTGGATGAGGGATTTCAGACTCAGATCTTATGACGTTTTCATGAGTAAACCACTGCCAAA
>DASQWW010000070.1:0-7414 GCA_035640055.1 Nitrososphaeraceae archaeon
ACAGTCGAAGACTGTGAAGGATTTTTCCATGGAGGAGTACAAAGGCAATACAAGAAGATAACTATCTGGAGCCAAGGAATAGACAGCCTATGGTTTAACGCAATCATTGCCAAAATTAAAGAACTTGCCAACGTAGAATTAGTATCAATAGTATCAGGCGGAATAATGTATTCTATCTAGAAAAATATTTTAGACTATATTGTGTGTTATTTATCGTATGTCCTTTTATAACAGAATATCGCTTTTTAAGTTGAGGAAAAGCAAAAATCAACAACAAAACCTATTTTTGGTTTATAAGAAACTATGATTTGAAGATTGTGCTTAAATTCTATATAATTGATGCCTAATTTTTCAACTTTCATTGAAATACATTATCCTTTGAATATGATTATGCCTAGTTTTTTAAATATAATTTACACAATACATAAACTATATAACACATTAGTGTGAAGGCGTATATGTATATCATTGTGATACTTGATGGAATCAACACATAGAGTAGCAGTCCTAGATGAAGAGCTCTGTCAGCCTAAAAAATGTGGACTGGAATGTATTATCTACTGTCCAGTAAATAAGACAGGCGGCGAATGTATAATACAGCGACCAGAAGACGGAAAGGCTGTAATTTCAGAAGATCTTTGTACTGGTTGTGGTATATGTGTAAAGAAATGTCCCTTTGATGCCATTATTATTGTTAATTTAGCCAAAGAATTGTCAGAGCATAAAATCCATCAGTATGGTATTAATTCGTTTAGGTTATATCGTCTCCCAGCACCAAAGAAAGGGTCTGTCGTAGGTTTGCTTGGAAGGAACAGTATGGGCAAATCAACCATAATTAACATCCTATCTGGATTTCTCAAACCAAATTTTGGCAACTATGAAGTTGAAGTTACATGGGATCAGGTTCTCAAAAATTTTCAAGGTACCGAACTGAAATCATATTTTGATAAAATTGCTAATGGTACTATACGTGCATCGATCAAACCTCAATTAGTTTATCTTATTCCAAAGGCATTTAAGGGAACTGCAAATGAATTATTAAAAAAGTATGATGAGAGAAAAGAAACCGATAAACTAGTAGATGAGCTTGGGCTTGCAAATATACTTGATCGGAAGGTCAGTCAATTAAGTGGAGGAGAATTGCAGAGACTAGCAGTAGCAGTAGCATCAGCAAAGGATGCTGATTATTACTTTTTTGATGAACCATCGTCATATAACGATGTATATCAAAGACTTGCAGTTGCTAAGGTCATCCAAGATTTAGCTAAAGAAGGCAAGAGTGTTATGGTGGTAGAACATGATATGACGCTCTTAGATTATCTTTCAGACTATATCCATATTCTATATGGAGAGTCGGGCGCATATGGTATTGTTTCCAGCCTCCAGGGTACAAAACTCGGGATTAACAACTTCTTAGAAGGATTCCTTCCAATCGAAAACATACGATTCCGAGAAAAGGCCTTTAGATTTGATACTACCAGCTCTATTGATGATATGATTTTGGATGTTCCGATGGCCCGTTACTCAGATATTACAAAGTCATTCCTATCATTTAAACTCAAAATATCTGCAGGGCAGATAAGACGAGGAGAAACCTTAGGAATAGTTGGTGCCAATGCGCTTGGCAAGACTACTTTCATGAGAATGTTAGCAGGTGTAGATAAACCAGATTCTGGCAGTATAGAAATTAGTGCAAGAATTTCATTCAAACCCCAATATCTTAACCAGGATTTTGAGGGTGATGTACGATCATTACTACACAGAGCTTACCAGAACGTAGTAGAAGATTCGCCAATAGAGGAACAAATTATACTTCCACTTAATATAAAGAAACTTTACGAAAAAAATGTCAAAAATCTCAGCGGAGGAGAATTGCAAAAGGTAGCAGTGGCTGAATCTTTGATGCGACAGGCTGATATATATGCTTTAGATGAGCCATCTGCGTTCTTGGATATCGAAGATAGAATTGCATTAGCCAAATTCCTTCAACGCTTTGTCAGAGCACAAGGAAAATCTGCAATAATTATTGATCATGATATACAATTAATAGATCTGGTGGCAGATTCATTAGTAATTTTCGAAGGAAAGCCAGGTTTAGAAGGTTCAGCTAGTCCTCCTATGCATAAAGAAGCTGGAATGAATAAGTTCTTGAAGGAACTATCTATTTCATATAGGAGAGATGAGAGTACGGGTAGGCCACGTGTCAATAAAGAGGGTAGCAGATTAGATAGGCTACAAAAAGACTCTGGCGACTACTATTATGTTAAAAAATCTTTTTCATAAAATGCCCCATATGTTGAAAAATGTTCTAAGCGAAATTCTTACACCTGAGGAAACAGCCAAAATCTATTCTGCCTTCGATATGATTGGAGATATAATAATAATAAAAGTTCCAGATTGTTTGCGGCTGAAAAAAGAAATGATAGCAAATGTAATCCTTAAAAATGTCAAACAGGCAAAGTCTGTATTTGCACAAACTTCTCCAGTCCACGGAGATTATAGGATTCGTAAATTAGAATTTCTTGCAGGCAAAAATAGTACAGTAACAGTACATAAGGAACATGGATGTAGATTCAAAATAGATGTAGCAAAAACATACTTTTCGCCAAGGTTATCAACTGAAAGATTGCGAATAGCAAAGATGATATCTGATAATGAGGTCATTACAAATATGTTTGCTGGTATTGGAACGTATTCTATTATAATTGCTAATATGAACAAGACATGTAAGGTTTATAGCATTGATTCTAATCCTGTCGCAATTGAGTTATGCAAAATTAATGCAAAATTGAACAAAGTCCAAGATAGAGTCTTACCCGTTTACGGTGATGCTAAGGAAGTCATAAATAAGCAGATCAAATGCCAATCTAATAGAGTTTTGATGCCATTACCAGAAAAAGCAAGGGAATTTGTGGACTCAGCAATATGGGCATTGAAAGAAAACAGAGGCACTGTCCATTATTTTGCCCATATAAAGGCTTATACAAAAAAACTCAGTCAAGTTTATGGAGCAATTGATACTATGGATGCGTTTAAAAATTATAAACATGAAATCCTCTCAACACGAGTAATTAGAGAGATAGGACCAAGAATATACCAGATTGTGTCTGATGTTTCTATTGGTCAATAAATATATATGGTTAAAACTCTTTTTCTTCTGCTCTGGAAGCAGTGGCTATGGTGTATCCTATCCATGCTAATACTCCTAACAAAGTAGCTATTACACCTAGGACAGTAAATTGCAGGATCATTATGCCCCATTGTGTAGCAAGTAGAAAATAAGCATAGATAATGAAGGCAATAATTGAAAGAACTAGAAGAGCAAGTCCTGCGCTCCTGCTACTTCTTCTCATTTTCATGAAGGTCTTAACGCTCCGATTTTCCTATTTGGTTCCTCAAATATATACATCTGTTTCTTTCTAGGAGTAAGTCTAGTTATTTTATTCAATACTCTATGTATAGTGAAACAGTATGTTTTCTATACTTATTTTAAACTTAAATTTTTCGAGTAGCAGGCCTTACAGCTAATCTTATCACCTATAGAATATCAAATTGTTAGAGATGGAGTAGTAAATTATCTTCAAATCCCAAATTTTTAGAAAATGTATTCTGAGAAAAAAGAATAGCAACTTAACCTTCTTCATTTTCTACAGTTAGAACCGAGTTTACTTTGTTATCTTAGCTCTTAATGTTTCATAAGCTCCTGCAGCGTCTTCATCATTCAATATAAGTACAATCTCATTAGGGGAAAAGAAAGCATTCTGTAAAGGGATTTGCTTGCTATATAGAACGTCTGATACTACTGATAACAAATTATATGGATTCTGCTCATTAAATGGGATTGTAATAGTAATCTTTGAGAGTCCTTCTTTTATTTTACCATCAAACTTTTTAGAAGTTACATCAACTATATTTCTGATTTCTTCGATATTCTCTGCAAACAAGCGGAGTTGTTTGTTTGTCTGAAAAAGATTGTAACTACTAGTTTCTTTCTCAAAGACTTCATCAAGTATATTTGAGAGCTCATCAAACTCTCTGTCATCAAAGTCTATATCAATAATACTGCTTATTAATGACAGCCTAGCTCCACCAAGAGAATAGTTGCTGCCTGGTTTTTTCTCATCTTCTTCTAAAGCATCTGCAAGTCTTTTTATTGCTACTACTATTGTGCCTACATTAACTTCAGAACCTATGATTTTTTCAACGTCAGGTTTGATTTTTTGTGCTAATGCTGTATAATTGGCTATTCCTGCCTGGATTGCTTGAAAGTAAAGATTGTTGGAGGCCAGCACCTCTCTTATAGCAGTTGGAACAGATGGCGGGGCCCGGCTGAGCATACAGTTATAAATATATCCCTTTAGTAATAAACCTTTCCAAGTTTAGGAAAAATATATATAATGTAATAAACATTACAAAACGTTAGGTGATATGTAAATGTGGAGAGATCCATGGAATTTTAGAGGAAGTAGAATTTTTGAAGATATAGACAAGGAGTTTGCAGAGGCTGAGGAGATGCTAAACAGAATGTTCAGGACAGTACGCGAAATGGGACCTTCTGATATTAGTAACTTCCCATATTATTATGGCTATCAGATAACAACAGGTCCTGATGGTAAACCTCGCGTAAGGGAATTTGGTAACATACGTCCATCAGCAAGAGGATTGATAGAACAGAGTAGCGTGAGGGCACCACTGGTAGACACCAACCTTGATGAAAAAGAAAATACCTTGACTATAACAGCCGAAATGCCTGGGGTAACAAAGCAAGATATTAAAGTAAACATATCTGATCAATATGTTACTATACATGCCGAGAAAGGTGATAAGAAGTACCATACCGACATACCAGTCGATGTTGAGTTAGACGATACTTCTGCAAAGGCAACTTACTCAAATGGTATATTGGAACTCAAGATTAGACTTAAAGCCCCAAGGTCAAAAGCTAGGGAAATCAAGATGGAGTGAAAAATAATAATCAACCCATTATATTTTGTTTACCAACATAAAGTAGGAGAGAATGAAAAATAGAAATGAAAAACAATAATAACATTATTATTACACTAAAAGTAGCCGAAACAAATCCTAAGTTTGTTGGTAGAGGAGTAGCATTAATAGATCCAAAAGTAATGGAAGATTTGGATTTATCTACAGGTGATGTTATTGAAATTGGTGGAAAAAAGAAGAGTTATGCTTTACTATGGTCTAGTCAGCCTATAGACTATAACAAGGGACTGATTAGAATTGATGGCTATACTCGTAATAACATTAGAGTAGGAATAGATGATAAAGTGACTATTAAAAAGGTTAACGTAAAAAGAGCACAGCAAGTAATTCTATCACCAACTGAGGAATTAAATATTGTAGGATTAGAAGAATATCTTCCAGAACTACTTGAAGGCCGTGTTATTGCCAAAGGCGATATGATTCCACTTAATATAATGGGAAGAAAGATTGGTTTTGTAATTACCAGCACAACACCGGCAGACACAGCATCATTAATTGATAATAATTTTACAGAGTTCATCATTGGAACAGTGCCAAAAGCAGGAGCTAAAGGAGGTGCTGTACCTAGAGTAGCATACGAAGATATTGGAGGTCTCAAAAATGAAGTACAGAAGGTCCGCGAAATGATTGAACTTCCACTAAGACATCCAGAGATATTTGAGAGAATTGGAATTGAGGCACCAAAAGGTGTACTTCTTCATGGTCCTCCAGGAACAGGAAAGACTCTACTAGCAAAGGCAGTAGCTAATGAAACAAATGCAAACTTCTTCTCTATAGGAGGCCCGGAGATAATGAGTAAGTTCTATGGAGAAAGTGAAGAACGTCTAAGGGAAACATTCAAGCAAGCTCAGGAAAATGCTCCATCAATTATATTCATAGATGAAATTGATTCTATTGCTCCAAAGCGAGAGGAAGTAACTGGAGATGTTGAAAAAAGAGTAGTATCTCAACTATTAACACTAATGGACGGAATAGAATCTAGAGGAAAACTTGTAGTAATTGGTGCCACTAACAGACCAAATGCCATAGATCCAGCACTAAGACGTCCTGGTAGATTTGATAGAGAAATTGAAATTGGAATACCTAATGAAGAAGGGAGATTTGATATTCTGCAGATCCATACTAGGGGAATGCCTATAACAGAAGATATAAACCTTCAATCAATTGCTAAAGTTACTCATGGATTTGTAGGAGCGGACTTAGAAGCACTCAGTAAAGAAGCAGCTATGCGATCACTTCGTAGAGTTTTACCAGAAATTAACATGGAACAATCCAAGATTCCAGTCGAGGTGTTAAATAAAATCAAAATTACGAGCAAGGATTTTGAAGACGCACTAAAGGACGTTCAACCATCAGCAATGCGTGAAGTACTAATTCAAAAACCAAACGTTAAGTGGGAGGATATCGGTGGACTAAAAGAAGTTAAGGAAGAATTAACAGAGGCGATCGAATGGCCTCTCAAACATGCAGATCTATTCAGTCAGGCAGATGTTAAACCACCAAAAGGGTTGTTATTGTATGGTCCTCCTGGAACAGGAAAGACAATGATCGCAAAAGCTGTCGCAACTACTTCTGAAGCCAATTTTATAAGCATAAAAGGTCCTGAACTACTGTCTAAATGGGTTGGAGAGTCGGAAAAGGCGGTAAGAGAAATCTTTAGAAAAGCAAGACAGGCAGCACCATGCGTTGTATTCTTCGACGAACTAGATGCTGTGGCACCGCGTAGAGGAAGATCTGAAGGAGATGCGCATGTTACAGAGCGTGTAATAAGCCAGACGTTAACTGAAATGGATGGGCTTGAAGATTTAACTGGTGTTGTGATAATAGGCGCAACAAACAGACCTGATATTATAGATGAGGCTTTATTGAGACCTGGAAGATTTGACAGGATACTTGAAGTTCAAGTTCCCGATAAAGAAGCAAGGAAAGAAATACTCAAGATCCATACAAATAAAAAGCCTTTGGATTCTACTGTTAATTTGGATAGGTTAGTAGAATTAACAGATGGTTACACAGGTGCAGATATTGCAGCAATAGTAAACGCAGCCGCTATGTCTGCAATTAAGGAACACATTTCCAGTACAAATAAAAAAACTGCAGAAACGTCAAAACGAGAAGAAAATAAGAATGAGGTAAAAAATAAGAATAATGATGAGATTGAGAAAAAAGGTGGCTTGAAAATATCAATGAATCACTTTGAAATGGCTTTGCAGAAGATTAAAAAGAAAAATGCTGCCACAGCTATTATTAATCCAAATCTCATCTAGTTACAAGGAAGTATAATATATATGCAAAAATATATCTCGTCGGAAACCAATCAGATTTTAATAAAACCAACTCATGGTAGGGTTGACTACAATTTTTTTAATTACTGTGCTACATGCAGTCTGAAACTCTCAAAGCAAAGCCT
>DASQWW010000071.1:0-10083 GCA_035640055.1 Nitrososphaeraceae archaeon
CAACTAAACTTTGTAAAGTGGAATAATAATGCAACTGCAAAAGAGTTGAAGTCTGCAGAACAGATAATGGCTGCTAAAAGTAATGGTGAGCTGGAAATTACAAAGACAAACATTTTCATAAATAGTCCTCCAGTATCATAAAAAAGTAGTAAAAGTAAAAATTCTCTCAATATATCTCTATAGTACTGGAAGATGTGGTGAACCTTCTGACTTCAGCATGGATGTACATCATTGATGATTACAAAAAAGTATCCTTAATAAATTATACATGTTTAACTTCATCGCTAATTTGAAGAAGCAATATAATTAGTAAAATCAAGGTTTTATGTTGTATCTTACCAAAGACGTTCGATTATCCAAAACTCCTGCTGCTAGTAATATATAATGCTAGACCAATACTTGTGGTTTTTTTGTTTTCCTATTATCGTGGACAACTTAATCGTAGTTTTTGTGTTCAATAAATAATTTTTGGGTAAAAATTCTGGCAAATAAAGTAGCAGGAGAAGAATATGCTGTTTAACATGCAGTAGTAACCAGGCTACCAAGAATAATGACTTAGATTTTATAATGTGTGTATATTTATACACACCCCTCTCTCCCTCTCTGATTGGTACTTCAATCCTTTTAAAAATCCAACCTTTTCTTCTTTCTTAGGTATTCCCCCTGTGGTTTGTCGTAATATATGTGGAAGGCTAGATTCTAAAATAAGCATTGACAACAAAGGTAGTAGCAGCTATTTTATTGGTAAGAAATACTGTAGAAGATGTGAAATATTCATTTATCATAGCAAACCTTTTTGCCCTTGTTGTGGAATGCAGCTAAGAACTACGCCAACGAATAAAAAAGGTAAAGAAAGACTTAGAGAAAGAAGGCAACAAGAAAATGTAAGTGATTGTAGCCTGTGACTTACTTTATTTCAGATGATGGCGTTTTAAGTACAATGCCCCCTATCTAAGAGTAAGAAAATAACCCCCAAGTTTTGCCTCAACTAATAATATAATAAACACATATACAACACACATGAATTCCACCCATGGATTCCACGCATGGAATTTATATCTATTTTTATATAGATAATGTTGTCACATAAACAACGTAATGATAATAAAAAAAACGTTAACCTCTCATCAGCAAAGTCTTGTAATCTTAACAGCGCTTTCAGTAATATCGTTGTTATTTGGTATGACGTTTAATTTGTATGGATATCTTATAAAAGTAGCCGCTGTGCAAGAAAATAGTAATGGAGATAGTACAGCTACGAATAGTACCAATAACAACACTATTCAATTATCTGTAAAAGAAAAAAGTGAAGTTTACAAATGGTTAAACAGTACTAGTGGTAAAACAAATCCTACCTTGAGATTTCTAGCAAATACTAATAATCTTATACAAATCAAAAATCCAACAGACACAAAACATGAATTAATTATAGACTTACAAGGTAAGGAGCTGAAATCAAGTGGAGACATATCTCCTAATAGTTCGCGTCAGATGTCCTTTATGACAAACATGACAGGCACATTACAATATCATTGCGAATATCATCCAACTACAATGAAAGGTACTATCAAAGTAGTAGCCAATCCTTAAATTTTAACTTTAGTCTATAGGATAAGAGGGAGAGAGTATGTAAAGCAAGCTAACAATAATATTGTATTAGAAATGTCACTACTATTCTCTGACTATATTCACATCCTGTGTTAAAAAGTGGTCAGAAAATATTTATTGGCATAGGGCATCATTCGCTCTTTATTGCATCTATAGGTACCATTACGTGACTATACGAGATAGAGAAGACGAGGATGCTACCGCAAATTCTGTTGCAAGTATATGTTTACATTTTAAAAATCTAAAGTTAAAGTCAGGACAAGAACATGTTTTGACTTGCGCATCTACATCATAGAATTTATTTTTTTCTCTGCTACTTCTGACTAGAAATAATTTCCGATCATGATCTTTTTCAAAGATTATAGGTTCATCTGAATTCATTTCTAACATATTATAAGCCCTTTTAATACGTCTTCTCAGCTTTTTGGTTGCTATATTTTCTCCTCCTCCTCCTTCTTCTTCTGCAGCTGTTTCTATTGCCTTTTTGACTACTCCTAGTATATTATCGTCTTTAGTATCTGAAACATATATTACATAGATTAATGCTGAATCTTTTCCTTGATGTTTTCTTATTACTCTACCTATCCTCTGGATTACTTGGTTCATATTTGAGGTAGTTGCTAAAATTATCTCTATTCCAACTTGTGGCATATCGTATCCTATTTCGAGTGTGTGTACAGAAAGGAGAGGGTAAAAATCTCTACCCCACAGGTATAGGATCTCTTGTCTAACTATAGAGTTTATCCTGCTATCTATAACCTTACTTTTTATCCCTTCATATTCTAGCTTAATCTTTAATTTATTAATAGAATCAAGTGTCTCGCTAAAAACCATGACCCTTTGATATGGATGTTTTCTTAATATCAGATCTACTGCTGCAGATAGCTTATTTTCTGCACAACATAACAAAGCCTTTCTTTTTCTAACGTTTAGAAACCATGCCTTTGCCATTCCGCTAACAAAGCCACCTTTCTTTAATAGCAAAGACATTGCCTTAGCATCATATCTCTTGAACCGCTTAGAAATATTTTTGATTTTAGTAGAACAGTTATCATACAACTTTTGTTCTTTATCTGTTAGATTAACCTTCAAAGGGATGATTACTGGCCTTGCTAGTCTATCATCATTTACAGCGTCCTTGATTGTATATTTTTTTATTGGTGGTAATACACTCATGATAGTATGGTATTTATTGGAACAATTCCTGTCGTAATCTAATGTAGCGGTAAGACCCAAGATGGCCTTGTTTCGATCCTCTACAACTACATCAAATATCTTGCTAAATGATCTTGCTGTATCACTTACTAAATGCACTTCGTCAAATACTACCATATTAGATCTCCGGATAAGATTAAGATTATGGATTATACTTTGGTATGTACTTATTGTTATTTCTCTTATTTCTTTGCGTTCTCCAAAATATATCCCTATTCTGTTTTTTGGTATACCATAGTCTAGCAGTCTTTTAAAGTTCTGATCAATTAATACAATACGTGGAACAAGATAGAGAATATTGAAAGAAGAACACATAGAAGAGTATTCTTTTTTTGCGATATCTACAGCTCTTCTAGCACACTCAAAAGCTATTTCTGTTTTGCCTGTACCACTACTATATATGATTGAACCTCTCAGATCATTGGAAATCCATTCCTCTACAGCCTCCATCTGATCTGGTTTAAGAAAAAATGGAAATCTTAGATAGTAAATAGCCGCTATAGTTGAAGAAGAAGAAGAAGAAGAGCATGACAAGCTTATTTCACCAATAATATATATATCAAAAATAACTGCTAGGTGTTATATCTATGATAGATTCTTCTTGTTCCTTTGATATTCATCTGCTATTATGAGTACAATCTTCTTCTTGTTCTTCTTTTCCTCGTTATTGGTATCACCATTACTACTGCTTAGGATTTCAAATAACAGCTGATCATTCCTGTAATCTCTTTCAAACATTATTAGTTCACATTCACCCAATTGCACAATTCTAAATAGGTTATCAATAAACTTTAGCATTCTCCTAGCAACAGGAAGTTCATTTTTCATATACTATCAGCACATTTGGAATTACATGATAAGTATATAGAAAAAAGAGCACCTAAGGCATAGGGGGAGAGGGATCATCAATAAAATCGCCAAGAATGATTAGGTTGTCGAATTGTATTTTTATAAATCGGTTATTAGTAAATAGGTTTCTTTTCTTGCGAAAATATACTTATCGTTTCTGTACGGTTCAATAAATATAGTCCATTCTTGAGCATACCATGATCATTATTAAGATATATTGCTTTCTTGTTGGCATTTAGCTTTTTAAGTTTTGATAATATTTTATCTAGCTCTTTATCCGAGTATACATAATTGTACCATTTTTTAAAACCATGAAGCCTGAGATAAACTGCGTCATTCATGGATATTAAGTTATGAGGAAGACCAGGTGCATCAACTGAGCAGAAGACTATGCCCATATTCTCGATTTCCTTTATAGCTTTCCACCACGAGGTATCTCTGAATTCCACAACAGCCTTATTACCTAACCGTGTTTTTTCAAAGAAGGTTCTTATCGTTTCTAGATTTTTTTGATTATATTTGTAGTTAGACGGCATCTGGAACAGCCAGAAATCAACCCTCTTTTTTCCAAGAGATCCAAGCGATCTACTAAAACGCTTCCATAGTTCCAATGATTTACCTTTCAGCTTTGTATAATGTGTGATCGAACGATGAACCTTAATGGAAAAAGTAAATTCATTAGGAGCAACAGCTTGCCAAGTCTTAATCCAGCTTTCAGTGGGAAAACGGTAGAAGCTGGCATTGATTTCAACTGAATTGAACCCTTGATCTACATACCATTGAAAAGGCGTAGGTTTTGCCTTATTCCAAGAATATGTGTAACCAGAAGTTCCTACTTTTATTATTACAGACAAGTGTATGTTTTATTTCCTTTTAAAATATTATTTAAAATAAAAAGTATATTAACAATAACAACATCTATTATTTTTCGTTCTTTCCTTTTCTTTATTATTATCAAGTAAATCTAGAACAACTTCTAAATTATCAAAATCATCTCCTCTTTTTTTATCTACCAGAGTTTCCATTATTATAGGCAATTTCTTTACTGCCTTATATGCTTGAGTAATCATGAGCAGTTTTACCAAAGATTAAGTCTTCATATATTATGGAAAATCTAAATATACATATACATTGCAGGTTAATACAAGTCATGTACAAAAAACAAAAACAATCAAAGTTGGGTATTGGGATTTCATTATATTTTCTAGTATCTCTCATAACATTAATAGTTTCTTTTTCGATCGTTACCGCTTTGTTATATCTGCCTTTGCAAGCAACAGCACAACAGACCAAAATAAGTACTACTGCTATATCATCCTCTTCTTCTTCTTCTTCTACTTCTCGAGCTAATATTACCAATACAATAGACACATTCTTGACATACCAAAACTCCACAGAAGGTATAAAAATAGACTATCCAGCTAATTGGGAAAAAGTAAAAAATGCAAGTATTCCTCAATTTGCTGTTCTATTTCTCTCACCACAGGAAAATAGCTCAGATATATTCCGGGAAAGACTTGTAGTACAAGCTGTTGATTTACCTTCTAAAAACACAACGCTTGATGAGCTAGTTAATGAGCTGGTGGGAAATTTAAAAACACGCCTGGTAAACTTTGAGTTGCAAGACTCAAAGCCATTTACTATTGCAAGTAATAATACAGCACAAATGCTCATATACACATACAGCAATTTCTTGCCCGATTTTAGAACGCTAAAGTCAACCGATGTTGCTACGATAAATGGTAATAAAGCGTATATTATTACATTCAATGCTGAAGCATCAAAATATTCCTCTTATCTACCAATAGTACAGAAAATGATTGAGTCCTTTGAGATAACAAAATAACCCTATGCAAAACGATATCGTGACTAAAGGCTTAGTATACATACTTCGCCAAATGAATTAACGACCACATTATTTTTAGGTAGCATACAAAGGGAGAAATCCTTTAATACTTTGCAGCTAACTAACACTTAAATATTTAATTTCTTGTAAAAAGAAGAGGACATAAAATTAATTATTTGCCAGCGATTGTTCTATGAATTTCTGGTATGATTCTTTTGATGCAGCCCCTACTGTTCTTGCGATTTCCTTTCCAGCTTTGAACAATATTAAGGAAGGGATAGATCTTATACCATATTTCATTGCGATTTCTTGGTTTTCATCAACGTTTAATTTTGCTACTTTTATTTTGCCAGCCATCGTCTGCGACAACTGTTCTACAGTCGGGCCAACCATTTTGCATGGACCACACCATTCAGCCCAAAAATCTACTAAAACAGGTAAATCTGATTTTAGGACATCGTTATCCCATAATTCGGTATTAACATATATCACATTTTTATTCTTATCTTGCATCATGGACAAATATAATACATTATAAGTATTTTAATCAATATGGTGTGTCACATGGTAGACAAAATAATGTGGTAAAAGAAAAAATTGAAAAAGAAGATTTTGGTAAATGTAAGATTGATGACGTGTTGATTCAAAAAAATTAATTAATTTTAGCTTTTTTAACAATACAAAGGAAAATCAAAATGTTATAATTGTTCGCCTGTTGTTGAACTTTGAAAAGCGTAGACGAATGCTGAGGCAAACCCAGACAGTACACTACCATTGATCATACTGCTGACTACCATGCAACTTGCATCAATTTGGAAATAAGTTGATAAACTAGGAAAACGCTATTATACTTGAGAGAGAGAAAACAAGCATGGATAGCACTTTAAAACCGGTATTAAAGAGGCAGCTCCTGTTTATAGGGGCCAGCCTTGGAATTGGCTTAGTATTGACCTATTTCTTCGGTTTTCTAATAGGATATATCCTAAACATGGCAATATTTATTGGAATCATGTTCTATATTAGAAGAAAACAAACCAATGCATTAAAATCCTTTGGATTTAGCAATGAAAGAATTGGTGGCAGTTATACTAATGGAAGCATAAAACTTAAATATGTATGCTTATCATGTGGCGCAGAATTTAAGGGCTCAAGGTGTAGCAAATGCGGCTCAAACATGAAAAAGCCTCTTTTTTAATTAATACATATATGATACTAAATCATTAATTTCCAAAAAATATATATAAATCCCAAATAAACGAATCAAGCAAAAAAGTTTCTCGAAACGCATTATTTTATAATACAAAAAAATTGGATGTTTTATTTTATTTTATTTGTTTATCTACTGCTGTACTTTTATCTCCTTGACCTCAAAAGGCGGTACATTCATTTGTAGGTATTCTTTTAATCTGAATTCAATGTCTTTTGCAGTTAGATCCTCCATACTTGGCGAGCCCATATCAAAGGTGACCTTGTTAGGATCAGCTTTTACGTTCGTTATAACAAAATCAGCATATTGATTTGTAATTTCATTGACCCAGTAATCCACTTCTTCTGTCTTTTTTACATTCGAAAGTCTCAATTCTACTTTGATAGGTTTGAACTTAGATGCGCCTTCAAGGTAACCTTCACTACCTTCTCCTATGTTGTATCCTGTGTCTGACAAGATTTATCTCTTGTACAATATTACTCCTCACTAATAATACTTTCTTGTATTAAGAGTATTAGCATTGGTTTTATTTATATTACCTAGCTAATCCAAGTGATTTTAAGGTAATAATCTGAATTACATTTAATTACAGTTTATATTTGCTGTCAACGCCATATTATTATATAAAAATAATGATGATGACTAAGGCAAAATGCGGTCATATAGCAGAAAAGTCATATACGGATGCACATTGGGGATTATGCAGAAAATGTCACTCCAATTTTGCATTTCTAATTGAGTTAGAGCAAAAGTATGGAGATGATGCACTAGTAGAATATTGGTATGCAAGGATATTGACTTATTCATATGATAGTAAAGAAGAGGTAAGCTGCTTTATAGAACATTTAATTGACTTTTATCGACAGAAATTGATCGAGTTTCCCTCAAAGCAAAATTACATTAGAAAGATGCTATATATGTTATGTTCAATACAAAAACCCTTTGATGTGCAAGCCCTAAGATGAATTTTTGCTATATGTTAGTTGATAGAACAAGGTTTCTATTTTTTTTAAAAAAATTTTTTGATGTATTTTGACAACAAAACCTTACACACTTTATATCTATCACAGAAGGTAATTAAGAGTAGTGAACAGAGATATTGAGCAGACAATGGAATATCATGAGGCAACAAAACATTCCGAAGTCAGTGTCCAGTTATCACATCATTATTTAGACTGGGACAATAAACCACTGCCTTTTAAGGTTTATACAAAGTCACCTACTATTATACCTCTCCCACAAGATTTTTCTAAACCTCGGCTTGGTGCATTTGCTTCCATAAGTAGCGTTAAGCCTGATAAACCTTCACCTACCACTACCTTAGACACAAAAAGACTAGCGGAGATCTTATTCTTTTCAGCTGGCATCACAAGAGAAATGAAATATCCTTTTGGTACTTACTATATGCGTGCTGCATCTGCAACAGGAGCTCTTTATCCGATCGAGCTATATATTGTTTGTAAGGATATCATTGGTTTAAAGGCTGGCATATACCATTTCTGTCCTGGAGACTTTACGCTCACGGAACTTCGTTTAGGTGACTATCGTTTCGAATTGGCAGCTGCTGCTGCTGGAGATAACAAGAATATAATAACTTCGCCTGTTACGATTGTATTTACTTCAATAGCATGGAGGAATGCTTGGAAGTATCAAGCTCGTTCATATCGTCATTGGTTTTGGGATGCTGGTGTTATAGCTGCCAATCTTCTTGCTACAGCTGTTTCTGCTAAACTTCCTGCACAGTTAATCATGGGTTTTGTAGACGATATAGTCAATCAACTACTTTTCTTGGATGTTAAAAGAGAAGTTGCAGTAGCAATGGTTCCTATTGGTATAGGCTCAGCTGAACATATGCCATCGGAAGTAAAAGAAGCTATATCTCCATCAAATGCTCCTGAAATAATTCCACTATCAAAAAAAAGAGAAGTTGAATATCCTGAAATTATGAAAGCATATGAATCTTCTAAGCTTCTTAACAATGAGGAGGTTAAGTCATGGGTTAAAGCTGGTTCTATTGCTACTACTACTAATACTAACAACATTGCCCAAGATCAGAATAGAGTACAGACCTTAGGCCATAAACCATTAGAATATAAGGAACCATCATTTCCTCAGCCTAGCTTGGGAGAAGTCATCCTAATGCGTGGTTCAACCCGTCGGTTCACTCAAGCACCAATCTCTTTTACACATCTATCTAACATACTTAGTCTATCAACAAGAGGCGTCCCGCTAGATTTTCTTAAGGAGGATGGAGACAGTATAGTTGACGTTTATCTGATAGCTAATGATATTACAGGTCTACAATCAGGAAGTTATTTTTTCAATCGTACTACAAATTCCCTGGATCAACTTAAAGGCAATTCCTACAGATCTGTATCTGGATATCTTTGTTTAAACCAATCCCTTTTCAGCGATGCGAGCGTTGTATTCTTTCTGATGAGTGATTTACAGCTACTTTTAAAAGCTCTTGGAAATAGAGGTTATAGGGCATCCCAATTAGAGGCTGGAGTTATTGCTGGAAAAATTTATCTCTCTGCCTACGCCCAAGGATTAGGAGCATCTGGTTCAACATTTTACGATGACGCTGTTACTGAATTTTTCTCACCACACGCCAAAGACAAAAGTACAATGATTGCTGTTGGGGTAGGCATTCCAGCATACAAAGCTCGTTCAGGAAAAGTTCTGGCTGGAATTACAACCAGAACTCAGCTATTAAAGAAAAGTACTTATCCTAGATAAATAGAATGCATTTAACAAGCTATAAGTTATAATCGTCATCATCATCTTCTTCAATAACGACAAAAAATATAACATCAAGATAATAATAAGATCGAGTTATGGATTTTCGTCAAATAAATGATTATGCAAAACTGGTTCTAGAGGAATCCAAATTATCTTCTGATCTAGCAAAGTCCATTTTATCTTCAGTTGGACGATTAAGTAGTATAAATATTGAAAACATTTTCAATTACAAATCTTCCATTCAAGTTGACAATATGTGTAACAATCTGAATATTTTGAAAAAGAAATCAACTGAAGCATTTAGACCATTGATTTCTTCTTCAACAACAACATTGTGTCATTCAATGGGAAATCCACTGAGAGTTGCAGAGGATGTGATCGATGCTAATGATAAAAATAGGATATTGAACTCATTATTAAAAATAGTTACTTTGCTAAGTTACAGATATGCTACTGCCGCATCAGCTGCAGCACTTAGAGCAGAATGTAATTACTCTGAATACTCTTCAGTATTTGATGAGCAGAATTTGCTTTCTTATAGAAAGGAGATTTCCCATATGTCAAGATACTTTAGACTACATATAGGAAGTTATTTGGCTATCGAACTTGCAAGGCA
>DASQWW010000072.1:0-3649 GCA_035640055.1 Nitrososphaeraceae archaeon
GGCGTTAATATATCTTGCAATGCCTAGAGAAGTAAGCAAGCTATACTTTGTTGATCTAATTGGAGCAGCAGCAGCTACGCTTGTACTTGATTCTCTTCTGCAAACATTAGGTGCAGAATCTATACTACTTTTCATAGCCATCTTAGTTACAGGTTCTTCGCTTATTTCTGCTTCAGTATTACTCATTAGAGTGAATAAAAGAAATAATGTGTTGGCACAACCATTACCGTCATCAAATAATGTGGTTGTACCAGTAATAATTGATTACAAGACAAGGTTGTATGGAGCCATTGTGATGATTGCCTCTACTGTCTTGTTGATAGTAACTATTACCACTGCCGGCTATAATAATAATAGTAATATACTAGCAATACAACCTGGAGAAAGTAAAGGATTACATTATCAGCTGTCAAATACCTCAACCTATGAGCATTTGTTAACTCGCTGGAATTCTTTTTCTAGAATCGATATTACTAAGCAGATTCATTCTTCTTCTTCCTCCTCTTCTTCTGACAGAGTCTTGGCATCAATAATCATTGATGCTGATGCTGTCACCCCTGTATTAAGATGGAATGGGTCTTTGGCAGATAGTCAATGGATACGAGAACACATGGATTACATACCATATGAAATATCAAAGGGGAAGGTGAACAGCACTCTAGTTATTGGTGGCGGCGGAGGAGAGGATATTTTAGTTGCCTTGACTGGGGGCTCAAAGAAAGTTACAGTAGTAGAGCTAAACCCATTAATAGTTGCAGCAGCAAAACAATTTGGTAATTTAACAGGGAATTTATATGAACGTAAAGGTGATGGTGCTGTCAAATTATTTATTGATGATGGTAGACGGTTTATCAGCTCCACTAATACAAAATATGACATAATAGTACTAAAGCTTGTAGATTCTTGGGCTGCTCAGCTGGCTGGTGGATATGCACTTTCAGAAAATTATCTTTACACAGTAGAAGCCTTCAGGCAATATTTGCATCATTTAAATGGAAACAACGGAATGCTTGTTATGGTACGATGGAACTTTGAATTACCACGACTCATTCCCCTTGTCGCTGAGTCGTTACGACAGGAAAAGTATCTAGAAACGCTAGCGGGAGAAAAAAGAAGTATACAACAAGATGATAACATTACTCAGCAGATTTTAGTAGTTGAAGATCGTCCTGGGCTGTATTTTGGATCAAATGATCAGCGAACTATATATCCTGTCCTTCTAATAATAAAAAATAGTCCATTCGCCAAATCAGAAATTAATTTAGTAAAGGAAAGAATCTCCAAGAGTGACGCTAAAATCATTGCAATCCCTGGTGAATATATACAATCTCCGTATGACAGAGTGTTATTAAGTAGTAAAAACTATCATAGTATGAACAGTCAGCAATTATCAGAAAGTAATATTGATGATCATAAAGAAACAACTTTATCATTGGGAAATTTAAAACCACCTACTGATGATTCTCCTTTCTATTTTGCTAAGGAACAGATTCCACAACAGCTGATAATACTCTTAGAAACGGTATTGGGAGTATCTGCAGTACTTGCTTTACTTTTGATATATTATTCAAGAATGAATAAAATTAGACTAACAGCAGTCAAATCTTGGTCATCACATTTCCATATTATATTTGTAGTATTTATTGGATTTGGATTTATTTTTTTGGAGATAACCTTCATTCAGAAATTTCTATTATTACTTGGAACTCCAATAATGGCTTTGACTGTCATATTATTTTCAATATTGCTATCTGGTGGAATAGGTGCATATTTGAGTGGAAGGCTATTTAATAAAAACCCTTACAAAGCTGTAATAGTATCAATACCTCTTCTTGTAGGGATAGTACTAGCTTATTATGTCTTTCTACAAGGAATTATAGATTTAAACATAATTCTGCAGTTACCACAAAGAATTGCACTAACTTTTGCACTTTTATCGCCTGCTGGCCTTCTTATGGGATTTCAATTTCCATCTATCACTAGAATGACGTATATACAATATTCAATTAAAGGTCACAGTCGTAGTAGTAGCAGCGGCGAAGCTACTAGTGATATTGAGGGTAATAACATTACCCTTTTATGGGGTGTAAACGTGATAGCATCAGTAATAGGAACAGTATTGACTGCCATATCATCTATGGTAATAGGATTTGGTGGTAATCTCTTAATTGGGATTGGATTATATATAGGAGCGTTAGTGTCTGCAATAGCGGCAGCAAAACTAACACGAAAATAGACAGCCAATATCTATGTAGTTTTATGGCTAGACTAACTTTATTTTTAATATACTAGCATAGATGAAAAGCCTTGTCATCTTTCCTTCATTAATATCTAATTTTGGCTTTTTTGCATTTGTTAAAAGGAGATTGTCAAGTTAAATTTGGAGAGAAAATATCAGCATATAGAGACTCTATTTTTTTATGTTACCAATAAGGATATTATTATTATCATGACTTGTTGTTATCATTATTTACAAGCCTTATTGAGTACTACGAGGGTTTTTGGTCAAAATGAAAAAAAGATGTAATTGTAATAAGAATGAATCTAAGTCACTTCATTTATGCGTAGTTTCATGTTTTCCTCCTAGCAAAGGTCCTCTGAGTGAGTACACTTACTATCTAGTAAAAAATTTTTCAAAGAATTCAAAAATATCCAAAGTGACAGTTCTAGCAGACAAAATAGGAGAAGGAGGAGGAGAAGTTTTGACAGAAGATAGGAAAATAAAGGTTGTAAGGTGTTGGAATCTGAATGATATACTAACACCATTCAATATCATGAGGAAAATACACGAGATAAAACCGGACATTATTTATTTCAATCTAGTTTTCCGCCACTTTAGTTCTAATCGGCTCATAAACTTTCTGGGATTATGCACTCCTGCAATTGCAAAGCTGTTGAATATACCGGTGGTAGTAAGCCTTCATAGTATAGTTGAGATACTTGATATAAATGCGGTCGGATATAGCAATTCAATAATTAACAAGATAGGAATCAGATTAGCTACTAAGCTCATCTTGAAAGCTGATGTAGTTTCCCTTACTCATCATCATCTAGTCAATATTGTAAGAGAAAAATACGGTGGTAAAAATGTGCTTTATATTCCACACGGAACCTTCAATGAGCCAATAGCAGACTATAATTTTGGTAGTAAAAGGTTACTTTTATTTGGAAAGATGGGCTCATACAAAAACCCCGGACTAGCGCTGGAGGCATTCAAAGACATTGTGGATAAAGATAGAAAGGTAGAATTAGTTATAGCTGGATCATCACATCCTCTAAATCCCGGCTTCCTAGAATCAATTTTGGAAAGGTATAAGGAAATCCCTAATGTCAAGGTTACTGGATACATACCTGAAAATGAGCTCCAAAATATATTCATAACTTCAACTGCAGTAGTTTTGCCCTATACAATAAGCACATGGAGCAGTGGAGTATTTACTTTAGCAAGTATGTACGGTCGTCCTGTCATTGCAGCTGATTTACCTGATTTTAGGGAACTTGTAAATGAAGGAGCTGGCATAATTTTGTTTCCCGTTGGTGATAGAGAAGCTCTTGCAAAGAACATGGAATTAATATTGGGTAATAAGGAGTTACAAAAGAAGCTTGGTGAGGCGAATCTGCAATGGGCAAGACAACATAATAGTTTTAA
>DASQWW010000073.1:0-4603 GCA_035640055.1 Nitrososphaeraceae archaeon
ATAGAGTCATTGTGCATTAAAAAATATTTAGATTAACTTTATGAGAGAGATAATAATATCCTCTATTCTATTATTATTGTTATTATTTAGGTTCTTGTCTATCTTGAAGAAGAAGAAGAACAATTTCTCTTCCTTTTGGAAATATTTCTCTTTTTAATATATCCCACTCAATAGACAATCTTCCTGGTCCTGTGAGTAATAGTGCTATAGATATTGCCATCAATAACAAATCAAGCTCATATCCACCAACAAATCCTTTTGCCAATTTAGCAACAAGTGTTGAGCCTGTCATTTCTATAATAAAGAAAATAGCAGCTATTCTTGTTAGAACTCCTAAAAGTAATGCAAATCCTCCAATTACTTCTAGCAATCCAATTAATATTGCTAGCTCTGGTGGTAATCCTATTTTCCCAAAGAACATCTCAGAGCCAGCAATGTTTGAAAGTTTAGGTAAGCCATGTACTATGAATGCGATTCCTGCTAGTATTCTTATTGGAAGAGGACCAAATGCAAACAGATTTTGCAGAAGATTATTTTTTATCATATGCTAGTTATGTTTATTTTAACAGACAGAATACAATACTTGGCAAATGATGTATATATAAGTATATATCATCTTTGCTGCAAAATCTATTCGCTATAGGAGTAATAGGAATTAGTATACAAAGTGCAGCAGCAATTGCATCAAGGGACCAATCATCAACACTAGACTTTGAAAATAGCGAAACAAACTTCAAATTCAAACAAAAACTGAAGAATACTTGCAGCGGCTTTACTACATGTGCCAATACAGCTGCTGAGACACTAGTGTACCTCCACCCACGTAGAATAAGCTAAAAAAGAAAGATATTGGCATGAATAGATAGATGTCAACATCTCACATTCTTTTTTTCTTTTATGAGAAGACGTGGTAGTTTTGTCTAGTAAAATTTTTAGTATTTGTATGTAAAGATGTTACACGATCAGTGGAGTTTATAGGTTTGATATTTAAAAATAACTATACCCAAGATTAAACATGGATTCCTTGTCTTCCTTTCTTTTACTATAATATTGTAAATAATTTTTTATTGAATGTCTAGCTTATACATATACATAAAATCTATATTATATCATAAGTAGTAACAAGAGCAGGCAAGCCTTGTAACTCTTTTAATGTATTACATACACACATTCATTAGATATACATATATCATGTCAGATGGTCACAATGAAAAGAAAAACTGGATTCCAATACCCTTTCAAGAGGCAGCTCGAAGTCTTGCCGCAGATGCAATCAATCATGTTATAAAGGACAATCAGGTTATAGGTCTCGGCAGTGGACCTATGGCAGCTGCTATCGTTAGAGAAATGGCAAAATTACCCAATAGGGATACACTTCATTGTATTGCAAGTTCCACTCAAATAAAACAAGAAGCAGAAGATGGAGGATTAAAAATAGTTGATGAAAATCGCATACCAGAAATTGATATAGTTTTTGATGGTGCCGATCAAATTGATTCTGAATTTAATATGATAAAAGGAGGTGGTGGCGCTCTACTAAAAGAAAAAATCTTGCATTATGCAGCTAAAAGAATAATTATTACAGCAGAATCTTTTAAATATGTAGGAACATTTAATCGATCTGTTCCAATCGAGGTTCATCCATTTGCTCGTCATATAGTACAGACTAAGCTGAAGTCTTTAGGCGGTCAACCTACATTACGAATGTTAGATGAGGGTTATCCATATGTCACAGAGAATGGCAATTTCGTTTTAGATACCACATTTTCATCAATTCCAAATGTACAAAAAAAGGAAATTGAATTAAAAAGTATTCCTGGAATACTTGAGGTGGGACTTTTTACCAAACGAGCGTATATATATTATAAAGCTAACAAAGAGGGTTCATACAATACTATCAAATTATAATTATCTCTTTGGCAGCACAGTATTGGTTCCTGTTATTTTAGTATGACAGCGTTAAGATTCCTACTGATAAAAAAATACTACCATAGACTTGTTTTTATAAGAAACTGCTGCCTAGTCTTAAAAAACCTCAAGATTGCCTTGGTCACGTCCTTTGGAACCATTAATACCAGACAATTTGTGGGACCAGGGTTTTGTGTAAATCAAATTTGACATAATTTATAGGCTCAAAACTATGTCGTTGGCATTCATATTATTTTTCACAATAATATCATTTGTATTTCAAAAGAATAAAATGTAATAATTATAGTCAATAGTTTTGTCATTGTTTTTTTGAATAGCGTTATTTTTCTTTCTTATCTGTAATGCTATTCTACAAGTAATTTGCTTGTTATGTCTTTTAATACTATTGATTTTATATTTACAAATTCTCTTATACCAAATTCCGATAATTCTCTACCGATACCAGAGGATTTTATTCCTCCAAATGGTAGCCTAGGATCAGACCTTACCATTTCATTTACTTTTACTACTCCACTTTGGATTTCTCGTGCAAGCCTTAGGCCTTTTTCGAAGTTGTTGGTCCAAATACTAGCACCTAGTCCAAATTCTGAATTATTTGCTTCCCAAATGGCTTGTGCTTCATTTTCTACCACAATAATAGGCGCTGCAGGACCAAACACTTCTTCGTTTAAGACATCCATTTCATGATCTACATTAGAGATTACAGTTGGTTCATAAAAGTATCCATCACCTTTAATTATATTACCACCAAATAATATTTTGGCATCTTTTGACTTTGCATCTTTTACCTGTCTTGCTAACGCCTGTCTCTGGCTTTCTCTAACTAGCGGTCCAATAGTAGTTTTGACATCCTTAGGATCTCCAACTACTTCTGCTGCTGTGCTTTGGACAAATAGTTTTGTAAATTTATCTGCTACATCCTTTACTACTATGAACCTCTTTGCAGAAATACAACTTTGGCCAGTGTTCAGTAATCTTGACTGCGCTCCCTGTCGCGCTGTCTGATTTAAATCTGCATCTTCTAATACAATAAATGGATCGCTTCCACCTAATTCTAATACACATTTTTTTAGGTCTGCGGCTGCAAGCTCTGCAACTCTTTTGCCAGTAGTAACGCTACCTGTGACTGATACTGCATCGATCTTTGACTTGACAAGTGCCTCACCAGCTTTATAGTCTCCGATGACTAATTGAAACACATTTTGTGGAAATCCAGCTTCATTGAATGCTTCGTTTATTTTTAGAGCACAGCCAATACATATACTAGAATGCTTTAGTATTGCTACATTGCCCGCAATTAGTGTTGGAACTACGTATCGCATAACTTGCCAGAAAGGAAAGTTCCAAGGCATAATACCCACAACTATTCCAAGCGGTTCAAATGAAACAAAACTTTTACGAAATTCAGTAGGTATTATTTCATCTCGTAGGAATGATTCAGCATATTCAGAATAATATTCACATAGCAAAACACATTTGTCAATCTCTGCATATGATTGAGTTATAGGTTTACCCATTTCTTCTGTAATGATCTTGGCGTATTGGTCTTTGTTCTTTTTCATTATTTTTGCCAAGCTTCTTATGTAGTCACGACGTTCTGAGATATCTTTCTTTTTCCACTTTTCAAAGCTGGCTCTTGCAGCGTTTATTATCTTGGATATTTGTTCAGTATCAGTAATATCATATGATGCAATAATTTTTCCTGTAGCGGGATTAATTGTTTGGATTTGATCATGAATAAGATCTACTTGCATATACTTTATTACACAATTGCTACTAATAAATTTCATCATTCATTTATTTTAGCTTAAATATGTTAGAAAATAGTGATATTAATAGAAAATTATAAAATTAACCACAGAAATATTATATATATTTATAAATCATGATCTCTATCTTAACGTAAGGCCATGAAGACTAATGAAATTGAAATTCCTGAAGAAATAAATGTACATAAGCAGATTTGGGGTAAAAATGCAGATCAAGTTGTTTATGGTAGAGGAGGAGGAGGAGGGGAAGAAGAAGAAGGTGATGATGAATACCGATGTCCTATATGTAATTCACGAATTGATGAGTTCGGATATTGCGCTTGTGGTGGCAATTTAGGAATAAGCTAAATTAAATGTCCCTCGTCTTTCTGTTAATAGTGAGTCGACACGTTTGCGCAGTTTTTTAATTATGTATTATACATTTTTCTTATTTTATTTGGAATATAATAAGAAAAATGAAAAATATTCTTCCTCCTCTTACAAATATCACCACATACCTAGACAATCTTGCCAACATTTGGGATTGTAATAATGTGCTGAGATATATATGCAAGGATTTGTTTAGATGAAAAAGGACAATCAATAATTCTATGAACACACCATTTACCAGTTTTTTCAAAATTGATTTATGTAATGGCTTTGAGGCATTGACATTCTGGTGGATCTGGTTCAACCTTAGCTTCAATATTACCGCTAGTCTTTCTAGGCATTAAAGATAAGCTCTCGGCTGTAGTCCACTTTTATGTGCTATTGTAGGATATTTATACTTCCCTCAAATGTCTTTTGATAATCATGTGTATTGTTAAGTCTTCTAGACAACTATAGTAGTAGTGGTGGTGTACAAATTTTATTTATTATTTCTTAGTCTTATAAAATTTCAAAGGCTATCGTTCTAGCGGGTGATC
>DASQWW010000074.1:0-9730 GCA_035640055.1 Nitrososphaeraceae archaeon
ATAAGACCTGCAAGCCTAATCATCTTGGAATGATCCCTGATAGAAAATAATATTGGATAAAAATTGAAATAAATGCTAGGAGTGAGCTAAATATCGTCAATTGGAATATTTTATAACCAATCTCTTTTTCTGAAAGTGGACCTTCTGCCAGAATTAATCTAACTAATGTGGTAGGCGCATTCCCTTCGTTTGATGCCTTCAACTTGAAATCCTTCATCAAAACTGTAGGGCGAGTTCTAACCTGCCTATGCTCAATAATTCTCTTAACGCTGGCAAGAAAGAGAAAAGAATTCATTACTGCAGGTAGCAAAGCAATAACTCCAATAATTTCAGAATTTCCCGCAATTGCAACAGCACCATACATAGCGCCTATCAACAAAGTGCCTGAATCACCTGGAAATATTTTGCTTGGGAATTTGTGATATTTATAAAATGCAATAGTTCCAAAAAGCAATGGAAGCGCAATAATGAAAACTTCATTGCTACCAAAGATAGCTATACTGACTAAAAGTGGAATCATAGCTATGATTATAAATCCACTAGCCACACCATTTAACACATCTATTGAATTAACAGTATTGCCCACAATTGGAATTATAGCTAATATAAGTGGTATGTATAGAAGTGGGATGAACACACTTCCAAATACAAGATTAAGATGAGTTCCATGAGCTTGTAGAATTATCAACGGAATCCCAGCCGCTATCAGTGCAACAGGTTTAAACCAGCCAGGTGTAATTTTTTTATCATCTATGAATCCTACAATGAATGCAATTGTAATAGTAAACAGAATAGCAATAACCTTCATATCCAATGTCAACAAGTAAAGAACAATTTCAGCTGCGGCGATTCCGATAAGCAATATAGGTCCAGCTGGCCTTGGAACATTAGGCATCTCAGGTTTATGATAATCCTTTACTACTTTGCCCTTTACTACTAGTGATTTAATCAGTTTAGGTGTCGCAAATAATATTACAAAGAACGAGATGGAGGAGACAATTGCTCCATATATTAACATATTATTCAAAGAAGATAGATCCAGCATTTACTATTATTAATTCCATATATAACACAAATTTATACTATAATTATATATAAGAGAATTTCACGTTCTGTTTATTATTATATCAAAATAACGAGCCTTTGAATGTCAAAAATAATATGGTGCAATAAAGGACCTTCCTCTCTGCCTCTCTTTCTTCTACAAGCTGCTCCTTTTTACATTATTATTATTGTTCGCAGTAGGTAGTTACTCTTCTAAATTTACTCAGTTTACAATTAAGAAATCTGATGAAAATAGTAATAAAAAATATTTTTACTGTTAACGAAAGTAATCTGTGTTCTTCCTTAACTGCTCTTTTAAATTTTTTGCTACTGCTGGACCAATTTTTGGAATAGCAGATAATTTTGATTCTGATGATTTTGCAACTTTTTTGACATCTGTAAGACCTGCATCGTACAGAGCTCGAGCTCTTACCCTGCCAATTCTCTCAAGAGTAATCAGAGGTAATAGTTCTTCTCTCACGCCATATTTTATTCGAACTCGAAGATTATGTATTTCTTGAAGTAAATCTTCGCGTCTAAGTAATTTGGCAACTTCATATAATGAGTAAGCTAGCCATTCAGCAATCTCTACCATTCTATGCATGTCACCTGGTTCGACCCCTAACTTATCACTTAACATCCTATCAGTAGTTTCATCAATCCACTCATAAAGTGCCCACAGGCTCCTTGAGCAATCATCATATTCACTTATAGGATAAAACAGTTCGTCGTTATCGTCATGTCGCTCAATTATTACCTTATTAAATTGTTCCAAGTCTTTTTTCCGTAATGATAGTTTTGGATAAAAGTCAGCACTATTTGTAATTAGATGTAGGAAACGTATAGTATTATTATTATCATTATCGTCATCATTATCACTATTTGTTCTTGCTCCTGTTGTTTTCTTCTTAATTGATTCAATAGCTTTTCTAAATTCTACTGCTGTAAGTGGATCAATATAAAGCAGCGACGTCCGTCTTCCAAATTCCGTTGCAATATATCTATCATTCTTTGACTTGACAAGATCTTCACTTTCAAGATAACTTAATGCCGCATCGAGTTTGAAGGCTACAGCTAGTTTTTTATACTGCTTAGCAAATAACGTGCTTTCAAATAAATCATAAATCTCAGATTTTTTCATTCCAGGAAGTGTTGTAATACTGCTAAGAAGGTGGGCTCTTACTGCTTTGTCATTTGTCAATTGTGAGCGTAAGGGCTCTGGATTACCCAATACATAATGATCATAAAGATCTTCTTTTCTAACTCCAGATTCTGCTACAATTACAGACTCACCAAAAGTATCATACTTTGGTCTGCCAGCACGACCACATAGCTGTTTATATTCTAAAACACTTATGGGCATGCTTCCGCCGTATTCGGAATCATAGCGTAAAATGCTAGCTAAAATAACACGTCTTGCAGGAAGGTTAACACCAGCAGCCAATGTTGGAGTAGCTATTAATAGCTTGATTATACCTGCCTTGAAGGCTGATTCTACAATTTCTCTGCTTGATGGTCCTAACCCTGCATGGTGGAATGCTACGCCTTTTGACACGAGCTGAGCAAGAGTCCTTGTAAGGTCCGTATCATCACCTTTAATGAGTATCTGTGATGACATCTCAGCAGCTGCCCTTCTACTATCTTTATCAAGTCTTTTATAAACTCCTATTGCAGCTTTAGTAGCGAGAGAAGAGGCACGTTTGCGAGTTTCTGCAAAAATTAGTGCCTGTCCGCCATTATTTAGAGAATCAATTGCAATATCTATTGCAGCCGAAGAAATACCGGAGGAGGTTTCAATCTTTAATTCTCTCCCATCATTCATATGAACAGTACCATATTCATAGACCCCCTCTACTAACTTAGTTGGCCTCCAGTTACTCTCTATTAGTTTACATCCAAGCCAGTCTGCAATATCGGCAGAATTTGAGACTGTAGCACTCAAAGCCAATATTTGTGACTGTGAATACATTTTACGTATCTTTGTTAACATCATTTCAAGAGTAGGACCACGCTCTCGCTCACCTATTAAATGAACTTCATCAGCCACGAAAAGTCCAACATCAGAAATCCATTCAGTTCTATGTCTGATAAGAGAGTCCATTTTTTCATTCGTCAAAACTACTATATCTGCATCTGCCATGTCCATTCCTTTGGAATCATAATCGCTGCTGGCAACTCTAACCCGGATTTGTTTGCCAATAATATTATTATTCAAGCTTTCAAGAATTCGAAAATCTTGATATTTTTCTGTAGCTAAGGCCCGTAATGGAGTAAGATAAACAACCTTCACACCACTCTCAATCGCTTTCATTGCAGCCATTATTGCTATCAATGTCTTGCCGCTTGCAGTAGGAGTAGTAATAAGCAAATTCTTGCCTTCCAGAACACCTTTGGATAGAGCTAATTCTTGAGTTGGATAAAGTGAAGGATATCCTAGAGAATCAAGAAGAGTTTTTACTCTGATATCTGTTGTTGTTGTCGTCATACGCTTTGAGTAAAGCTACAAAGATTTGTTACCTTATTAACTTATATCGTTATCTAAAGCTGGTTGTGTGTGACAGAACAGGTAGTCTTCTTCTTTTTTTAATGGTTGGAAAAACAGGAAATTTTTTCTATTTGTTGTGATTGTGAAGTCTCCCTATTTCTAAAACCTCTGCATTGTATTTCATTTTTAATTAAACGGCGCTTCTTCGAAAAGAAGTTGAGGTTGAGGTCAATAATGAAGAGGGAAAACAATACTGCTATATTAATAAAAAGGATGACTTTATTATTTTAGTATAGATGATATACTAAAGAAATATTTAACACCTTGAAGCTATTTGATGATTTGATTTGGTTAATAATAACAATAATAAGAATACAGATGCATTGATAAAGTTATACGAGATATATGACAGACATAGAGATTCTATTCTTTGGTTTCTTGAAGAAATGGATGCTTACAGCTATGAGGAATATCAACAAAAATATTCAGGGGCATCCGATGCTAGATCTCACTTCATTACAGTTTGTGGTTTTTTTGAGTTATCTGGAGTACTTGTAAATTCGCGATTGATAGATCAAAGTCTTTATTTTGATGTCTTTAATCCAACACCCTTTTGGGAGAAGGCTAGACCAATTGTAGAAGGAATGAGATATAATAGACCTCATATTTATGACAACTTTGAATTATTAAATAAGAAGCGGGTTGCTTGGGCCAAAAAACGAAAAGATAGTAGTTCTACAAAAAAAAGAAGAAAAAGAACAAGACAGAAAGGATAATAATTTTGCTACTAAAGCTAACGAGTATATTAGGTAAACATATTAACTCTATATAAGAACTGAAACACGAATAAGAGAGGGAGTCAGTCGGTTCTTGACAAAAATACACTTAAACATATTTGGTGAATTATATACGTTCTTTGTAGTCTTGGTAACTAAGATAATGAGTTTGAATTATAAAATAAAATATCATCAGAGTACAAAATTATATTACAATAAGAGTGGGTACATCATGATTATGGACTAATTTAACAAAAGCAGAGAATTATCTTGATATTAGTTAACAAAGTCAATTAACACCGTTAAGCAACTCTTTAAGTTTCTACTAATATTGGTAATTTCACATGATTAATTCATCACAAATGGTTCAAACAAAAGAATCTATTGCGGATGAAGAAGATGATGGTAGTACTATTGTCGTAATTCCTCTAAAGCTGGTCCAACATATGAACGTCATTTTTATCCAATATGATAATATTATTACCACTATACGAAGTTGCGTTGTTCAACGTTTAACTTGTAAAATCTGGATTTTTGTAGTTTGCATGGGAAAAGCAGGAGACAGTATAGTCACTGTAGGAACAAAAGTTGTATTCTTCAATCAAATGTGTTAATGACTATTATTAGGTTGTTATATTATAACAGGCAGCAATTTGTTGTAGCTAGTTTAGCAATAGTAACAACCTTTTTCCTCCTTACCAGTAATTTGCTTTTGTCATACTTTTTGTATAACCATAGCTCTGCTGCTTATACTAAAGCAGTACCAGCATCTGGAGGACCAACTCTTAAAGATTCGAATCTAAAGGTAGAGGTAATTTTTAAAGGATTGGATAATCCAACCAGTATGGCTTTTCTAGGTCCAAATGATATTTTAGTTTTAGAAAAAAACAAGGGTACTGTGGACAGGATTGTGAACAGTAAGATGTTGAAATCACCATTGCTTCATGTTAATAATATTGCTACTCAAGTGGAACGTGGTATGTTAGGTATAGCTATACAACAAAAGAGTACTGCAAATATTAATAATGGACCCACCTACGTATTTTTGTATTACACTACAACAACTGGTGGTGGTGGTGGTGGTGGTGGTAGTAGTAGTAGTAGCAGCAATGGCGGTGGGGGCGGCAGCAGCAATAGTGCAGTAGCAAATCGTCTTTATAGATATGAGCTAGTTAATAATAAATTAGTAAATCCTAAATTACTTTTAGACTTACCTGCCGCACCTAGCCCCGGAGGAGAAACTAACCATAATGGTGGAAAAGTAATAATTGGACCAGATCATAATGTATACACTGTTATTGGAGACGTTGGTAGTCAGAGAGGTCAGGCTCAAAACATTAAAAATGGACCAGCTTTTGATGGCACGGGCGGCATACTAAGAGTAACACAGGATGGTCAAGTAGCATCAAATCCTCCATTAGGAGCAGCAGCGTCATCATCAGGAGCATCATTGAATGCATATTATTATGCGTATGGTATTCGCAATAGCTTTGGAATTGATTTTGATCCTGTAACAGGAAAGCTATGGGATACAGAGAATGGACCAACTTCTGCTGATGAGATTAACCTTGTTAAAGCAGGATTTAATAGTGGATGGGTTAAAATCATGGGTTTAGCAAAAGATGCGGTTTTAGGTAAGGTAAATCTAGCCAAAGATTTGGTTAATATTAATGGAAAAGGAATATACCAAGATCCACAATTTGTATGGAATCAACCAGTTGCTCCAACTGCACTTAAATTCCTCAAATCAGATAAACTAGGCATACAATATCAAAATACTATTTTTGTAGGAGATGTTGATACTGGAAATCTATATAACTTTAAACTGAATCAGCAAAGAACAGGACTGTTACTTACTGGTCCATTAGCAGATAAAGTTGCAAATACACCACCTGAACTTCAAAATGTAATACTTGGAAAAGGTTTTGGTGTAATTACCGATATACAAGTTGGTCCAGACGGTTATTTGTACATACTTAACTTACAAGGGTCAATATATAAGATATCTTCTACTTCTTAATCGTCATATCTAGTACGGATTAACTTCAGCTAACGTATACGAAACCGTCTATTTTTCTCCTCCTCAACTATCATAAACGAAAATTATAGTTATAAAAAAGCCAACTTTTATTAGCAATATAATTGGTCATTATGTTTTTCATTTATTGCTCTATACTTCTTGGTCAATTAAATGAAATGAAATGCCAAAATTCCTTGGTATTCATCCTATGAAAGGCTTTTTTGATGAGGAAACTCTAAAAAACACAACAAGAAGGACCTGATGAATTTGGCATTACAACTGAGAATACGCTCTATAATATAAAGCTGACAGGTTATGGAGAATATTTTCCTTCTATTCAGCAAATTCGGAAGTTGACACCTTCTCAATTAGTCTTAATCATTTTCTTCGACTGTGTTATAGATATGATAAGACACATAATAGTTAACTATACCTTTTTGGTAATGCTAACTCTATATAATAAAAGATGATGATAAGAAATATAATTACCTTAATGACTTTTTTCCTGCTCAAGTTTTAAGCCATATTTTTGAGATGAAATGCAGATCTATTACACATAGTCGTCTTCTTCTTTTTTACCTATTAAATAAACCTGTTTTTTTATAAATTTGTTTTACTTTTTCAAGTGTATCTATATCTGCAACATTTTTATCAGTGCGTATACTTTTTATTCTTGGAAAACGCATCGCAAATCCACTGTCATGTCTATTACTTTTTTGGATGCTATCAAAGGCAATTTCTAAAACTATTTCAGGTTTTACTGTTATTCTATAACCATAATCATTTATCATAAGCAATTTTAACTTACTTGTCATTTCATTTATTTCATCATCAGTTAAACCAGAGTATGCCTTTCCAATAGTTCTCAATAATACATTATTGCTGCTACTACTCTCATCTCTTACAGCAAATGTATAATCTGAGAGCACACCAGCTCTCTTTCCATGACCATATTCAGCCATCACTATAACTGCGTCAATTGTATCAAGTTCTCTTTTAAGCTTAGTCCAATATCTACCTCTTTTGCCAGGATGATATCGAGAATCAGGTTCTTTTAACATTAATCCTTCGTGACCAATATCTCTACTCTTGTCAAACATTTCACTAATTTCTTGTGGAGAGTTTACAATTTTGTAGCTTGAATTAACGAATGGTTCTTTGAAAGGTATGCTAGATAGAATTTGCTTTCGTTCTTTAAGAGATTTCTTAATAACCTGTTCTTCTTCTCCACTACCACTTAAATACATAATATCATAGACCATATATATCAACGGAATTTCCATTGTAACTTGTTCTGTGACATTCTTTTTATGAAGTCTTTTTTGGAGTTGTTGAAAGTGCAATGGTTTTTTTTCTTGAAAAGCAAGTACTTCTCCATCCAAAATAAAATCTATGCTCTTTGATACTGATGATGAGAAAATATTATTGCCAGTATCACTGGCATCATCGTCATCATCACTGCTAATATTACTACTACTAATATGCAGGGCGGCATTAACCAATTCAGGAAATGCATCTGTAATATCTGCAAGCTTTCGAGAAAACATTCTGACCTCTTGTCCGAACTTGTGCATTTGTATTCTTATTCCATCATATTTGTACTCACAAATCAAAGGCTTCTGATAGTATTTGATTATCTCCTCAGCAGTAAACATCACATCTGCAAGCATGAAGCTCAGAGGACTAAGAGGTTTTATTATCACTGTATTTAATGAACCTCTCTTTGCCAGTAAAGATACCTGAGCTATATCTCCTGAAATAAGCATGGCTTCCCTTACATCTTTGATATTTTGATCGAATGCTTTTGTGATTGCAAGTTCCACTAAACCTTCAATCAAACCAATTCTCATTTCGCCATTTATTATTTTTATTAGATATTTTGCTTCAAGAGGTAAACTATTGACAAGTAGTGCTTTCAAAATCTTTTTCTTATCTCTGCCAGAACCAACTCCTATTATATCCGCAATTTTTTTAAGTTGATTATATACAAAAGCTAATGTTAATGGCTGTTCTTCTTCGTCCTCCTTAAAGAGTGAAATTACATGCTTTTTTGATACTGCATACTCTGATAACGCTCCTAGATCGCCATATTTAAGATAAATCTGATGAATTTCCCTTGTATCTAAACTAGCTATTTCAGAAAGTGATTGCATTATTGTACTGAATCCTATATTCATCTTAAGTTTTGAGCCTCGTGGAAAAGTCCTGCCAGAGAAAAAAAGAGTAGCAATAGGTAAAGACTCATCATCTAGCGTGCAAAGGTATTCAGAAAGAATGTTTATCTTCCTATTTTTACTGGTAGTTGCATGAATTTTTTCACATACATTTACAAAGTGTGAAAACTCAGCCGGTGGATTATTACTGCTATTGAAATTATTGATCTAAATAATACACCTCATCTAAAATTCCTTTTTTTCTATCTTCTATGTCTTCTGATATACCTTGAAATAAAATAAAAAATCTCCGTCATTTGGAAAACCTCTCAATACTTCTTATATATATTTTGCCTATCGCGTCAGCTTTAGATTTTATAGTGCTTGATTATCATTATTATTGTTATTATTACTTGTTAGACGTGCCGCTGTCAGCCAAACTCCTTTTTGTTGTTATTGTTTTTGATAACAAGTTTCAAGATATTTTCAATTAATTCGGCATGGTGTAGTTCTATCTTATCAATAGATACTCTTAATAAATGATCATTTAATGGAAATGATGCAAGTTTTATTTTTTCTCTTTCTGAAAAGCTATAAATGGTCTTACCAAATTCTGCATCAAATTCCTTTCGCATTTCATTTCTAAGAGCAAATTCTAAATAGAGCTTTGAAGAATCTTGTTTGTTTTCCATAGACTTTAATCCTTGCCTCATTCCTCCAGCTATCAGCTTTCCCATTCTGTCTATGACGCCAACAAATCGTATGTTTGGACTTAGGGCAAAGATGCTATCACAGAGTTTTTCAAACTGATCATTATTATGATGATGGTTATTATTAGTAGTACTATTAGACATAATACTTTTTACCTTTCCTCTATATGATCTCTTTCTTTTTGCAGATAAATACCGTTTCATGATTGAAGCTTTTTTTATTTATTTCTTGGCTATCCAAATAATTCACGAGAGTGAATACCATCTCCTTACACTAAAACCAATCACTTATATCCAATTTTATTGCAGTATGTTGCAGTAATTTTGGCGAATTATAAGAAAAACAAAGCTTAAGCGCATAGAGCAATCATTGAGCCAAGAGTAAATAGCAGCACAGAGCTATCTTGAATATTTACAAAAGGCACCTATTTCACAAAATCCCGATCAAACACCAGAATTTCAGGAGTATTATTATCTATATCGATTGAGGTTGAAGCAAGAGCAACAGCAATAACATGAAGAAGAGGAAACAGGAAAAATAA
>DASQWW010000075.1:0-4211 GCA_035640055.1 Nitrososphaeraceae archaeon
TCGCTACAATTACAATACAAAATATTCTGCGTCAGGATGATGAACTACAATAGCTGCCGTTGATTGATCAGGTATTATTTGTCCGGCTTCAGTTAAACACATCCCTGATTTTGTTGGATCCAATATTTTCCAAACAAGATGATGCTGAGACACGTCAGGGCAACTAGGATATCCCCAACTATATCTAAGCCCTCCCCCTTTAATTAATTTAAGTTCATTCTTTATCCTTAAATTGATCCATTCTGCCAATGCTTCAGCTGTTTCTACTGCTAATCCGTGTAGATAATATGCATCAGTATATTTATTATCTTTGTTCCATTCATCGATTATTTTAGTTACCTTGTTACCGACTGTTACTGCCTGAAATGCAACAATGTCATTTTCTCCAAAGTAGTCTGTTATGCATAAATGTTTTTCCTTTGACGACCTTGGAAAGTCAAAAACAACCTGTCCTCCTTCATTATTAGGTAGATCCACGACTAGTTTTCCGTTACGGTTATGACATACGAAATATCCATATACTATTCTTGGTTCAAATAATTTTTGTTTTATTGTCCTCAATTTCCATTCATCAAATAATTTCTCAGCTTGTTCGCCTAAACCTTCAGAGCCTTTACCACGCATACCCCAAGAGAGGACGAAGAGTGATTTCTTGTTGATATAATTCCATACTGTATTTAAGTCAATATCCTCTGCTTCGAATCTTATTCTTTGGTTAATATGCGGAGGAATAGGAGCAGGAATGGGCTTTATATTACTTTGTTGTTTCGTACTACTTTCCAGTTGAGATTTTACTGGTTTTTTTTGCGAATTTTCAAGTTTCCTTCGCCATTCTGAAAGAAATGTTTTTCTTTCTTCTGACATCAGTTTGTTCATAACCTTAAGTCCATCAAAGGCTGTTTTGCAATAAAATACTCCATTATCATAAATTCCATCACTATGCCTAGCAATCCTGTTGATATATTCACTGTTAATAGCAGCACCTCCGCATAAGACAGGGATTTTTATAGCATTTTTCTGAGCATGATCTACAAAATATTCCATTTGTTTTGAAGTTGATACTAAGAGAGCTGAAAGTCCTACTGCATCTGCCTTTACTTCATTTATTTTTTCAATGATACTTTGTAACGGAACCTGTTTTCCTAGGTCGTATACCGTATAACCATTGTTAGTAAAAATAGTCTTTACCAAATTCTTGCCTATGTCATGAACATCTCCATATACTGTACATAACACTAACTTACCTTTGCTCACTCCCTCTTGTTTTATCAGATACTTTTCCAGTTCAGTCACTGCAGCCTTCATACATTCTGCTGATTTGAGTACAAATGGCAAAATGAGTTCGCCAGTACCAAATTTATCTCCAACCTCCTTCATAGCAGGGAGTAAAACTTCGTTCAAAGTATGCACTGCAGCCTTATGAGCTTCTTCTCGTGGTGCCTCGATGACTACTTTACCTGTCTCTTTATCTGTTTTTAAAACCATGTTCTTTGAGGGAATACTGTCAGCTATAGCCGCAGCAACGTCATTCTCTATTCCATCTTTTAATCTGTTTACAATTCTAAAATAACATCTCTTTTTTGCTTCCCATGTGGGATCTAGTTGTACTCTCTTGGTACTAGTGTAAGATGAGGCTAGAGGATTGGAATTTCCTCGCTGAAAATCAGATATCAATGCAGCAAGTGCATTGGGATGAGTATTGAAAATAAGATCCTCAGCAAGTTTTTTTTGTAGAGGATCTATATCTGCGTAAGGTATAATATCTTTGGCATTGATAATTACCATGTCAAGGCCAGATCTTAAGGCATGATGTAAAAATACCGAATTTACTATTTTTCTGGCCTCTAGAGGAAGACCGAAGCTTATATTACTTAGCCCCAAAGTCGTAAAACACTCGGGTAGCTTTTGCTTTACCAGTTTTATACCTTCTAAGGTAGCTTTTGCTGAATTCAAGAATTCTGCTTCTCCGGTAGCCAGAGTAAAAGTGAGAACATCAAAAATGAACTGCCATGGATAAAGTCCATACTTGCTACCATTTTCAAAAAGGAGCAGTGCAGTCTCCAATTTTTCCTCGGCAGTCTTTGCCATGCCCTTCGGTCCTATACACATCGCAATTGCCGGGACACCATACCTTACCATAAGCGGCGCTAGAGAATGAAATCTGCTTCCATCGCCTTCAAGATTAATAGAATTGATTATCGGTTTGCCAGGAATTTGTTTTAGCGCGGCTTCGATAACCTTAGGATCAGTAGAGTCAATCACTAATGGGGCATCAATTTCCAGACTTAATCGCTTGACAAGTGTTTTCATAAATTGTTGTTCATCAGAGCGTTCGGTGGTTGCTACACATACATCTATACAATGGGCGCCATCTTCTACTTGCTGTCTAGCCAAGTTTAATAATCCATCAAAGTCATTGTTCAATACCATTTGCTTGGCTCTTCTAGATCCTTGTGTATTGAGACGTTCGCCTATTATAAGTGGAGGAGGTTCCTGTCGCAGCTCAACTGCCTTTAATCCAGAACTGATCCTCGGTATCTTTTTTCGCATCAGTGTATATACTTAATCTTTTTGGCTTCCTATCTAAAATCTTATGCTTCTAGCTATAGTTAGACACGAGGCTCTTTGAGTTATCTAGGATTTTACGGAGCTCCACTATATGTTCAGGATTGGTCCCGCAGCATCCTCCAATCATATGTACTCTTTTATAATTTTCTATAAAATCTTTTAGTTTTTCTGCCATTACATTAGGTTTCATTGCATAGACTGCTTTTCCTCCAACATTTTGGGGCATGCCTGCGTTTGGCATAACCAATAAAGGCAATTCATCTTGGTCATTTAGCCACCTTATACTGGCTGTCATCTCAACAGGGCCAGTCGAGCAGTTGATTCCAAAAGCATCTATGTCCATGTCACTTACAGTCGTATAAGCAGCTTGGACGCTGGTCCCAAGGAGCATTTTACCGTATTGATCTAATGTCACATTTGCAATAATTGCAACTCTGTTACCTACCTTTTGGATAGCATCATGGCAAGCTTCAATAGCTAATTTTACCTCTAGTATGTCCTGTGACGTCTCAATTAGTAATGAATCTACTTGACCTAAAAGCAACCCTTCTGCTTGTAGGCTAAATGCTGTTCTTATTTCTTCAAGCGATTTTTGTCCTAGATCAGAATCATTAGAGCTCGGTAGATAGCCTGATGGGCCCATCGAGCCTACAACATATTTTGGCTTGTCAGCAAATTCAGTGCAAACTTCCCTGGCAAGCAGGGCTGCGGCTTTATTAAGCTCAACAGTTTTGCCTGCGTACCCATACTCTTGAAGCTTGAACCAGTTGGATCCAAATGTATTTGTCTCAATGGCATCTGCCCCTGCTTTGAGATAATTCCTGTGTATTTGCTTGATCCAATTTGGTCTGGTTAGGTTCAGGCCATCATTAAAGCCGCTCTTTTTATCTGGAAAGTCCTCAGCTGTAGGATTCAATTTTTGAATTTCTGTTCCCATTGCTCCGTCAAATAAAAGAATCCGACTTTGAAATGCTTTAATAAACGATTCTACCATTGTGCGTTGATATTATCTTGAATATCGGTATAGGAGTTAATAGATTTTTCTTCGACTGATCTAATTTTTCATATTCTCTTTAACCGGTAGTATACAAAGAAGCAAATACAGCTTAAATTTAATCCACTATAACAAAGTAAGGAACT
The DNA here is from genome assembly GCA_035640055.1 of Nitrososphaeraceae archaeon. Taxonomy (GTDB): domain Archaea; phylum Thermoproteota; class Nitrososphaeria; order Nitrososphaerales; family Nitrososphaeraceae; genus DASQWW01. Next base: position 3,709 of record DASQWW010000075.1, read on the forward strand.
TAAGAGATACTTCATATAGGTTTGCAACATTAATTTTTTTACTAGAGCTGACTGTTATTATACGGGTCCATAGTTCAGTCCGGATAGAATGGCTGCCTGCGGAGCAGTTGGTCGAGGGTTCGAATCCCTCTGGACCCGCATCACTAATCTTGATCATGAATCTAGGCAAAACTTTTTCCGCAGACGTAGAACAGCCTCGAATACACACAAAGCCACAGATAAGAGCTAATCTTTCTTTTTGTTCTTCTCCTCCTCCCTTCTTTTGGAATATGATCAAATCCCTCTTTGTGTCAAGCATTAGCCACTAAGCTTAAAGCTAGGCGCCGACTGTTCTGTGATCGCTTTTTTTCTCTAGTCTCCCTAATTACCAACTCTAAATATTGTCTAACTTCGTTATCATCTATCATTGAAGATTCTACTCCTGTTTCTTTTTCCATAGCACCTGCTTGTTTATGGATTAGTTTTACAACCTTTCCTATAATCTCTGCGTTCTTTTGTGCATT
>DASQWW010000076.1:0-13612 GCA_035640055.1 Nitrososphaeraceae archaeon
AAGCTATTTGATCTTCCTTTACAGGATCCTTTACCTCAGCTTTTCTGCTTTTTTTCTTTGAATACCTTTTTGTGAATTTCTTAATCATTCTCCTTTCTGCGCCGACCGTAGGCGAAATTCTCTTATGTTTTGTGACTTCTCCTTCGACCTCTGTTATCTCCTCTACTTCCTTTTCAATTCTTTCGTCGGTAATTTTATCTTCTTTTTTAGTGATATAAGGTTCTGTAAATTCTCCCTTGATATGGTTTTCTGCAATTCTGCTAAAAGCTTCAGAAAGTTTGTTTGGATCAACATTAATTGATTCTGAAATTGCATTAACAATTAATGGAATATAATGTCTATATAGGCGTAGTCTACTCTCTGCATCTTTCATACGCAGCTCTTTTCGAATCTGAGCGCTTACTTTTCGATATAAATCAGTTAAACAGGATTTCATATATTTCTTTAAATCACCCTCTGATGCAATACTTTCTTTTCCTGCTGTTTTGTATGGGATTTTAGTTGAGCAAATGTGGAAGAAAATATGAATTGGAAGTAATTCTACAGCTCGATCGGACTTTGATTCCTGGTTAGCGAATTGTTCTTTTACTTCTTTTTTTGAAATCCCCATTTTATTGATTTCCACTTCGGAAATAACTTCTCTTGCGACATCTGAACCTTCATCATATAGCAATGGAATCTTGTTTGCAAACCTATGAAGCTTAAATGAACTTATATCGCCACCGTATGCTATTCCGCATTCTACAATAGTTGGTCTATTATTTACTACACATGTTCTTGATGAATATGCTGTCAGTACTGGCTTCAATATTTTTACGGATAACCGTGGTTGCTGTTCGTTCGTATTTACTTCCTTGTTTGTAACAATGGTATATTCTGATAACATCCCCGCCGTTAGAATTTCTTCTCCAATTGGACTAAGATGATCAGTGTTTGGTATCTGGAACTTTGTCTGTTTGCAAATATTAACGATTTTGATCAATTCATTTTCACTATATTTGTCAGCAGACTTGATCCCAACTCCAGCTTTTGTAATAATTTCCTTAGCCTTTTCGTTGGAAACCTTTTGGAATGAATTACATAATACGCCCAATAAAGTTGTTTTTTGGTTCATGAAATTCATAATTGCTTTTTTTAAGATTTTTAAGTCCATGCCGCCAGGATGTGGTAATACTTCCTGTGCTGGTTGCGGCATTATCTCTGTTCTCCTATTGAATACAACCTTTCCTTCTTCAGTCTCAAACACTAAAATAGCATATGGGTTTACGATACTAGTCTGACTGACATACTCATAAATCTTATTCTTTGTAATTGGAGATAGACGAGCACGTAATACTGCCTCGATTTTAAAACCAGATTTACCTTGAATCTGTCGTTCATTAGCTTTAAGTAACTTTTTTGTAAGGACTATTGGTTTGTTTGTACCAATATCTGTTCGAAGCTCAAAATAATACTCTGTTTCTTCCTCCTCTGCTGATTTACTCCATACATTTAGTGGAATATCTGTATCCTTAGTAGAAAAGGCTGCAATCATTTTTAGACCAACACCAAACAGACCGCGCTGTTGTTTTTCCACATATTTGCCAGAGGTCAAAAAAGAACAGACTGCTACTGGAACTTTATCAGAGGGAATTCCAATACCGTTATCTTCGCAGGAAATAAGCCACATATCGTTCGCTGGATCTAATAATTTAAAGGATATCGAGATATTTGGTAAGATATAGTTGCTCTCACAAGAATCAAGAGAATTTTCAATTAACTCTCTGATGGCCATGTAAAGGATGCGTTCACCTGTAAAGCCTGCAAGAGCTGAATTGTCAACAAAGAATTCTGATTCAGCTTTTTTCTCATAACGAACCTTTCCCTTCTCCTTATATTGGTTGGCTGCTAAGATAGCTCCCTGTTTCATTTGTGCAGATGCAACTTCAATAGTCGCTTTTGATTTCAAATGATGGAAATATTTCTGTAACTCAATTTAACTTTTTACAAGAACGGATTTAACATTTTACAATAAATTTATTGACTTAAATAATACATTGAAGGAATCCAAGGTAACCTTCTGTAATATAAGTATTACAACTGTGAAAGGTTTTCATAATTTATCTTTCTTTGGTCGTCTTGTTACAAACAAGATCTAAAATTATTGCATACAATACACATTATTCAAATAAATTGAAGTAATTTACATTTTTCTCTCTGTATTAGCACCACTAATTTCTTATTCTCCTAAATCAGGCCTTCTAATCAGTTCAGAACCTCCTTTTTCTAATTCAGAATTATCGTTTGCTTTAACACAGCTCTAAAATCGTAATAAGCGATTATCCCGTTTTGAACGTATAAAAAACTGTTTTGGTAAAATATCAATAATATAATTTGTCTGATATTTCAGCAACTAAAACCATTGCAATTGATGTAGATTCAGTACTTGCAGATGTTATGTTGGTATGGACAAAAGAGTATAGCAAGCGAAAGCATGTAAAGATAACTAAAAATCAAATAACCCTGTGGGATATTCATAGAATCCTACCTATTTCTCCAGCCGAAGTTTATACAATATTCAACTATATTTGGAAATATCGTTGGCTGGATATTCCTCCCACTGAACCAAATATAGGAGAAATCACAAGGATGATCAGTCGAAAGGGCTACAGGATTTCTATTATAACAAAGAGAGATAGACCTACTGTAGCATACGTAGCAAGATGGCTTGACTTTTATGATATTTATTCTGATGATTTGCTGTTTGTATATGATACCGCATCTAAAGCAGACTATCCGTTTGATATCTTGATAGATGATGCTCCAAAGAACCTAATGGATATAATTCCTCCAAAATCTGCAATCTTATTTAATCAGCCTTGGAACAAAGAGTTTGATTGGCCCATTAGAGTAAATTCATTAAGTCAAGCAGAAAAAATCCTCTAACTTTCATAAACATTCCTTAGAAACCTTACAGGACATAGAAATTTTATACTTCTATATGAGCCAAAGAACTTCTTCTACATTTAATGTGTATGAAGCTTTTGAATAGAGTAGTGTCTTTCATTATCGTCACTAAAGGCAGCATCTACTTTGCTCTTGTTGTTTCTTGTTATTATTGTATAGATCTTTGCTGTATTAAAAATGCCTATAATATAAGGAACGAAAATATTGATAAGCTATATCTAAGATGGCAATACAAAAATATTCGATCCTTTTCTATCATTCGTAATCTGATTTAACAGATAACAATGCTTTTTAATTGTTATTTACGATAATCTAGAAACCTTACCCATTCAGGAAACCACAGGTTATTTTCGGATATTCCTATACCGTATGCAAGTACTGCTGGAGAATTATAGTAGATAGCATCGGCTCCAACTTCTTTTGTTACTTTTCCATTAAGTTCATCTATAGATGATACTTCCCCTACATACTTGTTTGCAATCAAATCTCTATTTTGTGTATATAATCCAACCTGCCTACCATCCATGGTCGGAACATAACTTACGATGATATCAATGGATCTTGCACCTGCCTTACGTAAATAATAGATTGTTTCACGGGCTGTGCTTCCAGTCTGGATAGTCCCTTGCACTGTTGCTATTGCTTTGTTCTCAATGAGGTTCTGCATTACAAACTTTAGAGATTTACCTGTTGTAAGTAATTTGTTCTTGCTGACCTGTTCGGAGAAATCTATCATGTGATCTGAATCGTCATATCTATCTTTGATTATACCTTCTGCGATCTCAAAAGTTTTAGAATATTTTTGATACTCAATGCTGAAACCTAGGCTCATTGGACGAGTGTAATCAGGCTCTGCACATGCCGTATCTATATTTATGTCCTTTGCCAAAAAGTTTGCCTGTTTTTTACCAATGTTTTTTCTGATTGTATAAACGCTTTTACCTCTTATCATTGCAGCTACATGAGATTCACGAATGAATTCAAATGGATCCATCATGATTCTAGCACTAGGCAAATTTGTCATGATTTCTAACCCATTCTTCTTGCTTAACTTTATCAGCTGACCTTCTTTGACGTCATTAAACTTCATATCAATCAAAGAAGTGCGTAAGGAATTTTCCGAAGCTATAATGTTCAATGTTTTTGTTTTGTCCGTAGCTGTGACAAGTGGTTTGAAACCGCTGCTATCCCTATATGCGTAAATGTAATCGTCTACTTTTATAATCAGATTTCCACGTAAATGTCTATCTAAAAACTCTGCTGCTCGTTCAGGATTTTGTCTCTTTATCAATAGTTGTGTAAAGATGTAATAAATTTTAAAAAGTGAATCTGACTCCCTAGCTGATCCAACATACGGATGCAAATGTAGTTTCTCAGTGTCTACGAAAAAACCATCAAGTGCAACACGTATATTATACATACTGGAAAACTGTGGAGTTCGTTTGGAAAGGTATCCTATTCCATTGTTACCATATAATTTTTCTTCTTGAGCAATTTCTAAAATGTTGTCATCGGATGGTAATGATCCTTCTCTTCCTACTACTCCGTTTCCAATCGCCATTCTCCAATAAGCTTTTCCTCTATGCTGAAGCATTCGCATTGAATACAGGAGATAGTAAATTATATCCTCATTCGTTACTGATCCTATATTATAGATAGCTACGATCCCTGCCATTCTGTCTAAATCTGTATTTTTCTAAGTTGAGTTAAAAATTTATCCTCGTCGATATATAGATATTTACTAATTCTATCCTCAAATTTCCAGTAACTTGTGGTAGTTGAGATGTATTTATAATAAATTTTACATTAATTTAACTACTACTAAGAATAAGTACTATCTGAATCAGAATATACAAGCTAAATAATGTCTAAAGAAGAAGATTTGTACCATTTTACGAATTCATCAAGTGCCTTTACACGATGAGAAAATTGTTTTTTTCTTTTCTGTAGCTCTAGCTGCCCATATGTTAAGGTGGTCCCTAGCGGAATAAAAATCGGATCATATCCCCACCCGCCTTCTGTAATTCTCTGGGAAATATTTCCTCTTGTTTCACCAATAAAACTCAGTGAATTCCTGCCATCATAGAATGCAACAACCGATCTAAAGTAAGCTTGTCTATTTTTTGAATTTGTCAGTAGTTTCAGAATTCCATCGTTGCCAATGGTTTTAAATACGTATGATGCATATTGGCCTGGAAACCCATTCAATTTTGTAATAAATATACCATTATCTTCAACAATAACAGGTTTAGATGTTTTTGTAAATGCATTTTTTGATTTTTCTATTGCAATTCTTTCCATCGAATCTGATTGGATTTCAATTAACTCTATTTTTAGAAATTCAATAACTATATCGTACTTTGAAAGAACTGGTTGGATTTCCAAATACTTATTGTTGTTTGCACTTGCAAAGCATATTGATCTCATGCAGTCTAAAAACAAATCTAAAATAAAAGTCTAAAGAATTGATTTTCATTTAGTTTTTAAAAGCTTTAGAGCATCCTCACTAGCATACTGGCTATACCTGAACTAAATAAATCTAGCTAGACAACTCTAGCATATCGTCCTCTCTGTTCAATCTCTGAAATATTTTTCAAAATCTTGTTTATTTTATTTTCACTTGTAATACTTGAGTAACCGTTTATGAAACTCTTGTATGCATCTTCATACATACTTACATGTGCGCTACTAAACACTTGTTTGATCAATCTAATATCTACTGCCCGATCTTCTATACGAGTCGAATAATATGAGAGACCAAAATCAAGCAATACCAATTTTCTTCCGATGATGAAATTAGACGTTGTAAGATCGCCATGAATAATATTTTTAGCATGAAGTAATGCGGTATATTTTCCTATTTCAAAACAAACTTGTGATGTAATTACGTCTTTCGCGTTTTCCCCTTCTATAAACTCCATTATGATTTCAGCACGTAAGGGATCTACAAAATGTATAAATGGGGATTCAACCCCTGCTACTTTTGCAGCAGAGATTATATTGGCTTCATGAATAGTTCGACCTCTACGAATTTCATCATCCAAAAATCTATGACGATATGGCTTGGGTATCCTTGACTTCAGAATGGCCTTGTGTCCATACCAGGTGGTACGATAAATATCCGCTTCGGCACCTTTTTTTACTAATATGTCAGTATGCTGCAATAGTAATATACCTTTAAGATAAAGCATAAAAATGTGATTCCCCATGGACCAAGACCAGGAGAAAAGAAAATTCTGCAAGAGGACTGTGCAGAAGACAAATTAAGAAATGGTATCCTTACCTTAACAAATCAACGAATTATCTTCGAAAGGACACAAGCAAGAATCGTTACTCTCTCAAAAAAGACTGAAGAGGTACTCTTGGATATTCCTCTCGATAAAATATATTCAGTAAAAGCTGAGGGGTTTATTATAAAGAAGGTTGTGATTACTTTAGGTGATAAGACGTATAAGTTTGGTGTTTTTAATAGTGGAAAATGGACGAAGGCAATTAAAGAACAGATCAGCATGAAGAAAAGCAGCTAACTAATCGCGCCAACCGATGTCTATAGTATCTACCCTCCATGACTGACGTATAAATGACTTTTCGATACTTACTTGCTTTTTTGTGGTGATATAATCGAGAATCCCTGTCCAGGCAATTTGTGCTCCATTATCTCCTGAAAAATTGATAGGACAAATATACAAAATTCCATTCTGTCTTCTACAAGCCATTTCAAGCATTTGTGAAAGTCTTTTGTTTGCTGCAACACCTCCTACAATTATCATTTCTCTTTTGTCAGTAAATGATATCGCCCTTTCTATCGTTTCCGTAAGCATTGCAAAAGCAGTCTCTTGCAGCGAGTAACATACATCAGGCAATAGACTATTCTTATCTGAAGCAGTTCTTATTGATGCGGTAAGTAACCCCGAAAATGAGACATCGTTTCCTTTTATAAGATATGGAAGACGCAAATAAGTTCCAGCTGATGTACCAGCTAGTTCTTCGATTCTGTCTCCACATGGTGAAGCAAAGCCTACCGATCTTCCAAACTGATCAAGCAACTGTCCAATTGTGATATCAAGGGTTTCTCCAAATACTCGCCATCTCTTTTGTGAAAAAGCAAGTATCATCGTATGGCCTCCAGAAACTAGCAGTACAAGTGGGTCAGAAGCACCTGTAAGCATAGCTCCCAGTTCAATATGACCTAGTGCATGATTAACAGGGACAAGAGGCTTTTTATAAAATGTAGCAAGAGTCCTTGCAACTACAGCTCCCACTCTCAGACATGGTCCAAGTCCAGGGCCAGCCGAGTAAGCAATGATATCTATATCTTTGATTACGATTTTTGCATGTTCTAATGAAGTCTTTAATACAGACGGAGATATCGCAGCATGATGTCTTGAGGCTTCACGTGGATGAATTCCCGATCCCTCAGGCGCCTTGTAAACCTGACGTACATCTGAAAGCACTTTCCCTATTTTTTCATTATTTGCAGAAACTTCTATGATAGAACATCCAAATGTATGGGCAGTACTTTCTATTCCAAGACATAACATATTAATATTATCCCCTGCTTGTTTTAGAAACTATTTTTATAACATCATTATTTTTGAGTTTATATTCTCCTCCAAGCCTCAACTTGCTTCGCACATCAATAGCATACAAAAAGCCCTTTCCTAGATCGCCATGAATCATATTTGCAAGGTCCTTTGCAGTAGCACCTTCTGATATTAAGCGCGCATCTGGTAGAATATTTCCTTTTTTATCTGTAAGTTTAACCTCATCTTCGACAGGATAAACCACAATAAGTTTTAACATTTTGAAACAAGTTAAGTTAATCACTTCCTGTATACCTGTTGATCCTAATTTTGCTATCAGAGACCTTATGAAATCAAGTGCTTTCTTTTGCTGATCATTTAAGGAAACTCCCGCTTTGATATCAAATGAGTTGTCGCCAGGAAGATATTGCAAGATTCCTTTCTTTGCAGCGCGTCTTAGCAAGGATTCGGCTATAGATGCACATATAATTACATCACGACCAGTCGCCTTGATATTGTTTATATTTTCATCAGTCGATGGCAAATCAGCTTTATTTCCAGCAATGACAATGGGCTTTGCACTTGTCCTGATTGCCTTGGAAAAATTAAAAATATCTTTTTCTGTCCATAAAACTGGCTTTTTAGTACGGAGTTCTGTCTTATTTAGAGCATCAACAATATGCGCTTCCCCAATAGCAAGACCCGATAATCGCCTTGTAAGTAGGCGTTCTACTTTATATTCTTGTTCATCTTCTTCTCTTGCAATCTTTGTCCAATCTTTGCTGATAATAGAGGCAAGCCAGAGATCAAATTCTTCCTCTACAAATTTAATATCAAATAAAGGATCTCCTGTACCGGGAGGAATTGCTTTGCCTTCACTATTTGTAGAACCCGATGCATCTACTACATGAATTAAAGCGTCTGCCTGTCTTGCATCATCCAAAAATTTGTTTCCAAGTCCCCTACCTGTGTGGGCACCTGGTACAAGACCAGGCACATCTACTAGTTTTACCGGTATAAATCGATTACCATCTACACATATAGAATTAACAGGTTTGTCTTGAATACCGAATTCTCTACATACGCATTTCACCCTTGTATAGGCTACTCCAATATTAGGAGTAAGAGTGGTAAATGGATAATCTGCGGCCGGTACTGCAAGTTCAGTTGCGGCATTAAAGAAAGTAGACTTACCGGCATTGGCTTTGCCTATAAGACCAATAAGCATAACCTAAAGAGGGTTAGCTGAACCCGCATTAATGCCTTTCAATTCTTTTAACTATATTGAAGCAGTTCTAACTTTGCTCTTTCAAAATTACATGCACGCAAGATTCGCAACTTACCAGACGAGCTACATGCACACTCCAAAAGCTACTTTTAGAGGCTGCGTGACACATATTGAAAGTCTTCTTCAACAATCAGATATAAACGGCAAAATCTGGTGTAACAATCCATATTCAAAACGATAATGATATTCATATAATAATGAATTGTACTGGTAACAAATTTGAAGGGAGAGAAAATGGAGTCTTATTAAAGAAAAATCTGTTATTAAGATCTAGTAATAATTATATATAAATACTAATCTTTAGTAACATTATGAAAAAAGAAGCATTAAAGCTGATTATAGAGGAAAAGGCTCTAGTAAGACTTCTCAAAACAATAGATAATGAAGTATTTGATACAAGAGAATTGCTAAATGAGTTAGGAGAATATGGATATGGTCATAAACTCCTACTGAAGGCAGACAAGTTGGGATTAGTCGAAAGACGAAAAGTCAAACCTAACGGTAAGGGAAATTGGAGAATCTCAAATAAACTTTCAAATAAAGGTAAAGAAGTAATAAAGTTGGCAAAAGAAATAGGTGTATAGATGTTATATTAATTATTTAATAATTATTAAAAAGGATTGTTAAGAAAAAATTTCTCTCTTCTTATGGACAAAATTAAGTATCATTCACCAATATTTTTGAATTTGTATCTTTCTCAAGGTATTTTGTCCACTCTGGGTTTATATACTATTACGAATGAATAGAGATGGTAAATCCTCAATATACAACAATGTTATTGCCAAAGAAACTCCCAAAAGACAAGAGACCTTTGTTAAATCCTCTAGAAATGTTAGACAAAATTGTACGTTCTAAGCCAGAAATACGATCAAAAATTTTTTGTTAATCTTCATCTGATTCTGCTTCTTTATCAATTTTTCAGTGAAAATCTATATTAATCCACCTACTAGTATAGCGTTTCAGGTTTTGTAATACCACTATTCTTGAAACTTCGCTTTCATCCATTATCGAAAATCCGGGCATGTTATCACACAATTTTCTTGCAAAATTTCGTATCTCATCTATTTCAAGCATATTGTTCTTTTCAAGCCGCTTGGTTGACATTCCAATATGCATATATGATTTTAATTCAATAAAGTGCGGATTACCTTGTGACATCATTTCGGCAAATTCATCGACTAAATTATTAGTATCATTATATCCTCTTATCATTGTCATTCGGAGTACAGTTCGTGTATTTGCAGTTGCAAGAAATCGCAAACTTTTCCACCATCTTTCCCATGCATCCTTGCGGCGAGGTCGATTAATACGGTAGAACATTTTCTTATTGGATGCATTAGTAGATAAATACAGCTGAGTAGGTAATGCTCCTTCCTCCGCTAACTTCTGAAGCATCTCAGGTTCTTGACCATTTGTTACAAGAAAGATCGATTTGGTTGTCTTCAAAGATTTTAGATACTTTATTAGTTGTGGTAGTTTAGGGTACATAGTCGGTTCTCCAGATAATGAAATTGCATAATGTGCAGGAAGAAGGGATTCATCTAGCTTTTTCTTATCATTCTTATCATGACCATAGAAGCCGTTAATCAATTTCTTTCTCTCTTCAATTAAGTGGTCAACAATTACATCAGGTTCATCAACCAACTCTGCGGGCATTTCTAGGGTATCATAAAATTCAGTCGGACGCCAGCAATAAACACATCTGTTTTCACAGTTCATAGCTGCGGGAGTCATTTCCATGCACTGATGGGTTGGAATTCCATAAAACTTATGTTTATAACAATCCCCTTGGTTTGCAAAAGATTTTTTAGTCCAATGACAGAGCTCAACAGCAGAATGATTATAAATACCATATTTTGCCTTTTGTAACCTTGATTTTATTGATGGAGTTATTTGGATAAGATTGTTTTCAGCTGAATGGGACACATATTCGTCAGAGCAGCTCATTAGCATTTTTTAATTAAGAATAGAATTTAAAGTTTAATATCTCTTCAGTTGCTGATTTAGGTGAAAAGAACTATAATAAATCACATTACATATGCTAATACGTTGCTAAATGCTACTGAGGATTAATGTAGAGAACAATGGAATATTATTATGACAGTATACTTGACACCTATTTTTATGCTGATGAAATATCTAAGAAGAATGTGAATATAATTAGTATGTTGATTGATACTGAGGAGATATTGAAGATAGGACTGGATCTTGCAGGTTGGAAAAAGTTGCCTCAAGATAGCGCAATTCATGTCAAAGGGAGAAATATCAAGAAAGTCTTGATTGCAGTAGATGTAACCACTGCAGAATTGATGCTTGCAAAAAATCTTGAATGTGATGCAGTAATTGGACATCATCCGATAGGCACTGCTGTACTTAATTTTTACAAAGTTTTTGATAGACACGTTGATTATATGATAGAAAATGGAGTTCCAAAAGATCTTGCAGAAGATGCGGTAAAGAAATTAAAATTTAGATCAGAGATAAGAAGTCATGCAACTATCTATAATCATGTAATTGATGCTGCAAAAATACTGAAAATGCCACTCGTAAATGTCCACCAGCCGTGTGATGAATATATGAGAAAAATCATTTACAATAATATAAAGTCTGCAAGACCAAAATATGTTTTAGATATTGTAAAGTCACTGGAAAGAATTCCTGAGTTCAGAAAAGCTGCTACAAAGATTAAGGTTTGCTACGGAAGCACAAAAAATAAAGCTGCCCGTTGGGTTCTTGTAGTTGCAGCAGGTACTAATGGAGGATTTTCAGTTGCTAAGCAATATTTTCAACATGGTATTTCTACAGTAATTTATTTGCATATAGACTATAGTGATCTAATGAGAATGTATGAAGAAAAATTGAAAGGCAATCTTGTTGTTTTAGGTCATCTTGCTGGCGATTCGATTGGATTAAATGCTCTAGCTCGCAGACTTGAGGATATAGGCATTGAAACTGTCAGGATAGGAATTATAGTATGAAACAAGAGGATAAATATGAATTCACTATTCTCTAAATATCTCTAAAGTCAGTCCATTAACTAACTACAAAAAATATCTGTCATGCCTCAAATTTCATCTTAAAGTTAGATAAAATAATAAATATACGGCTATAAGTTGGTTTGGTTATCTAACAATTATATACAGTCAGTACAGGAGAATATTGTTATCTGGCCTTCGTAGTATAGCCTGGTTAGTATAGGCGGCTGTGGACGGTAGCTTTTATTTTAGTTGCTGAAAGAAACCGCTTGAGGAGGGTTCAAATCCCTCCGAAGGCCTCTTGTTATTGCCAATTGCACCAATGATTTAGAGAAAAATTATAAACATAAATGCATATTTTGAAAGGAATATACTATAATCTCTACCTTATTTTTACTGTACATTATTTTTTTTAATTAGTTTTTAACATCTGTTATCTCACTATACTATAATGTAAAATTACCATCATCTAGGTGCCATAAGACTATAGAAATATTTTCATTTTTTTAAGAAAGTAATTAAGGCAAGTATTATAATAACAATTCAATAAATTTAAGGCAACGATAATGCCATTCAGACAAATTTCTTCAGTCTGCGTCTAAGTTTATTTCCACAAAGAACGCATTCCATAATATTTGGACTATAGCTTTTATGGCATACATAGCAAATGGCAATCCATTTTCCAACTTTTGTTATTCCTTTTGTTCCTATAGTTTTAGTATGAACGCCCAGTAGAGTGGCAGTATTCTGAACGGCATAATCATCTGAAATTAGAGTGATTTTTAACTGGGTCGCAAGAGCAATAATTGAAATATCCGCAGAGGAAAGCCTTGAGTAATCACCTGTTTTTTGTGCAATATTAGTAACCTTTTTTAAAAAGGATTTTTCAGGCTCCATTATTTTCAGATTGCCCGCATCTATAAGAGACTCCAATGCAGAGTATGATTTCTTAATGTGTTTTACTTCTGTAAAAATCAAATTCGTAGTATAGCATTTAGACGAAGATAGAAAAGGAACACCTGCATAAAATGCACTTGCATCTAAAACGACTGCATTAGAATCCGAGTTTTGCAAGCTGTCTTACACCATTCTTTCTGATACGAATGAATTGTGCATTAAATGAAAAACGAGAAATCTTTATAGTTTGTTCTTTTTCTAGTTTGAATACCTCTTGACCATCTATTACTAACTGGAGATCATGAGAACTTCTGATTTCAATATCCTCATTTGGAATTATCATATATGGCATTCTATTGATAGATGCAACAGGACTTACAAGCAAACAATTTAGACTTTCGTGCAAAACAGGACCGCCAATTGAAAATGCATGCCCAGTTGAACCAGTAGGCGTAGAAATTATGACACCATCCATTCTCTGTTTTATTTCATCACCCATCATCTTTATAGATAGTACGGGTGTTCTAGTCAAACTTGTTCTAGTAATGAGTATATCGTTCAATGCTGGTGGAACGACATTTCCACCAAAAGAGGCCTGTATTCTAAGACGTGAATCATAGAAATAATCACCTGAAAGTATAGAGTTGATTGCATCATCTATTGAATTAACCCCTGCTTCTGATAATATGCCTCTCTTTCCACCTACATTCATACTGAACACGGGAGTTGTTGGCTGAATTATTCTAAATGTTCTCAATGTAGTACCATCCCCTCCTATTGCAAAAACAAAGTCAATGTCAAAATTTCTGAGACCTTCTGCAGTTATAGGTTTACTGCCCTCAATTATCAATGGAGAAATTGAATATACCTTGACATTTTTGTTAGTTAATAAATTTGTAATTCTTCTTGCAGCCTTTTCAGCTTCAATGCTATTGATTTTTGTAATTATGGCCACATTACGTATCGTTTCAGCCATTGAACAG
>DASQWW010000077.1:0-8188 GCA_035640055.1 Nitrososphaeraceae archaeon
TTTGAAATGACTAGAGCCGGTTTAATATTTCGAATTTTTTTTGACTGTAATGCAGATAAGATAGCTTCCATATTACTCCCCCTCCCAGAAATTAAAATCCCTAGATTGATCAATTCCTTCTATATACAACATAAACCCCGGCTCTTAAAGATAGAGAGAAAAAATAAAGCTTAACACAAGGCGAGGTAGGAGCAGTTTGACCATTATTTTTCTTTGTCTTCAAATTTGAAAAATAGATATTCTGACCTCAAGCAGTTATGATAGAGAATTATGATAATCAAATAGATAGTATTCAAATGGGCTTTTACATTTAGCATATTAGTGTTAATATTAAATACAGGTTCTAATAGAATATAGTCTGCGAGTGCGAGCTTGTGTAACCATTTCTGAATGTGGTATTATTGTACACAGCAGTGGAAAGAAGATATCACTCGATCCTAACAGAACGGTAAATTGTGATGTGACTTTTGTATCTCATGCACATAGCGATCATCTTTACAGAACAATAAATAGTAATACTAGTAATAATTCAAAAGCCGTAATTCTCACATCAAAGGCAACATCTTTAATTGCTAGTGCACGCGGTTATAACATAAATGACATTGTAGAAGAACATGATGGAATTCAATTAATTGATAATGGACATATTTTAGGTTCCAAAGGATTGTTGATACAAAATGATCTTTATTATACAGCAGATATTTCAATTAGACGAAGGGCTTTCATGAATCCAGCCCCTCTTCCGCAAGTCGATACGCTAATAATAGAATCAACTTTTGGTAGGCCTCAGTATATATTCCCAAATTTAACAGAAATTACACACAATGCCAATAAAATTATCTCTGAGATGTACGATAAGGGCATTCCGGTTATCTTAATGGGTTATGCTCTTGGAAAGGCCCAACTATTGACTGAACTTTTTAGACATTGGGACCCATTATATGTGCATGATTCAGTTGAAAAAATCAACAGTATTTATAAGAAATTGGGAATTCCACTAAGGGATGCAATAACATATTCTGTAGCAGAAAATCAGGGATTACTGTCTAAGAATAAACCGTGGATCATGATTGCACCTTTAGCCACCACTAGAAGTAATTTTGTAAAACGAATGAAAGAGAGGTATGGAGTCAAAACAGTAGGATTTAGTGGATGGGCAGTTGATAACCGATACAAGTTTCTAATGAACCTCGATTATACATTCCCACTGAGCGACCACTCTGACTACAATGAATTAATTAGGATAGTAAATGCATGCAATCCAAGAAAAATCTATACGTGTCATGGTTTTATGATGGAGTTTGCCAGGTCGCTTAGAAAACTAGGCTTTGATGCAGAGCCTATATCTAATTGCAAAGTAGCAAAAAAGGAAAATCATAAAAAGGATCTTTCAGCTTGTTCTCTAGATTTTTACATAAAAACGTCATGAATATATAACTATCTTTTCTCTTGGTCTCTAAAATAGGGAATAACTTTATTGCCGAAGTGTTCTATATTCTTGAAATATCCCTCCCCCCAAAACCTAATGATAAAATGGTTGGTACTTGCCTTGATAAACCTCTCTAACATATGAATTACGTCGTCTGCTTTTCCAACGCCTATTGCCGTTCGTGCAATATTATCAGGAATTCTTAGTGCTGCTTTTTTCATTTGTTCCATGAGTTCAGGTTTATTCATAGCATATTCTGTAAAGTATTTACGAAAATCAAATTCTGAATCTAGCATTATATTATGGACTTTTAACAGCTCCGGTTTATAGAGGCTAACCTTAACTGCATTCTTCATTTTGTTCCAAGCTTCTTCTCCATCATCGGTGAAGTATACATCCACATCATTTGCAAACTGAAAACCTGAAAGATCTCTTCCAATCTTCTTAGCATGATCCTTGATAATATTAGCATGATAACTGAATAATTCTGGTGTGTATCCAATAGGAATCCAGCCGTCGCCGTATCTAGCACATAGTTCAAGCGTTTTTGGAGCACCAGCAGCGATATATACAGGAGGCCTTGGTTTTTGAATGCTCTTAGCTTGGAGGCAAGCATTTACCAATTTATAATATTCTCCGTTATAGCTGACGTGGTGGTCTGGATCAGACTCAAATAGTCTCTCAATTACCTCCAATTGTTCCTTAAACTTTGTTACTGGTTTACTAAATTCGATTCCAAAATCAACTACATTTTGGGCTTCTCCTGCCCCTATTCCCAAGATTGCTCTGCCTTTTGTAATTCTATCTAGAGTAATAGTGGAAAGAGCGATAGTAGAAGGATGTCTTCTAATGGCGTCAGTAACGCATGCACCTAATTCGACCTTTTGTGTAATTGCTCCAATAGCAGCCAACATAATCCAAGCGTCATTAACAATGGCACTCTTCCACTGTGGCACATTGGAATGATCCATAATCCAGACTGAATCATAGTCTATTCTATCGGCCATCTGGCACGCCGTCATTATATGACTCTCATCCAAACCTAATCTAGCAACATTCAAACCCTGAGTAAAACCAAACTTTATTTTCATACTAAAATCCATATCCTCCGTGTGAATTTAATGAGTTGAAATACAAGGATAATTGATTATCCACATTGACATCAAAGAAAGGCATTATTTAAGGATGTCTTAAATGCTCAATACTAATGTAGCAACAAAACTTGTTGAGGATTTTTGATTAATTTGAACTTTTGATCGAGTAGTTATTTTGATTCTATGTTATTTCAGATAAATTATTGTTAACTTATATTGTCCAGAATAAGGTGATATTTAAAAGGGCCCATCCAGATAAGCATGCGTGGGGCAATCTCTAAAAAATAATTTCGTGATTAATGGACAGCCGATGACACCTCCTAAAGAAAGTTTATATAATAAATTCATAAATTTATACTGTAATATAATATGCTCCTACCCTCAGAGATCGAAGCCAGATCATTGATTCCTGCCCTCAGAGCGATTTTAGCGAAGAAACTCGTCACAGAACACAATTTGAGGGAGGAAGACGTGGCAAAAGTGCTTGGTATTACCCAAGCAGCTGTAAGTAATTACCTAAGAGGTATCAGGGGAGATATTGGATTGATCTCAAAACTGGAATCTGTTTACGAAGTCATCCAGCTGATCGACGAGATTGCAAGAGACTTGGCTGCAAATAAAGCATACACTCCAAGCACTATGGCTAAATTTGTCAAGCTGTGTAATTACATGCGCTATACCTTGATTATTTGCGATGTCCACCATAGCATGGAGTCTAACATAGACAAACAAGTTTGCGAACAATGTGAAGTTACTTTACTAAATGGAAGATCTTTATAATATTACTAAATATATATTTTCAAGGGCATTTTCTGACGTGTATTAGAAAATCAATAGAAAATAGAGTATCTCATATTGTTGCATTTACCTAATCGATTTAATTCCATTATTCATTATTGGTTTCTGATTTTTCTGAGTACAATGCTCAGATTTGTTACTGGTCATAGTTTTTTTGTTTATTCCGTCTTCTAAGTATTATTGCCACTGCTACAAGTACAATTAAAATTGCTAACATTATGAAAAATGAAGATTCATCTTTTACGACTCCTTTTGGTAGAATCAGAAAAATTGTAATAATAATTACTGAAATCGAAAACATAGATTGATAAATTAGCCTACAAGTATTTGGTGTTTTGCCTCTCAAATTTGTTCAAAAGCTATTATAATATTAAACTTTTCAAGCTGAAACAAACGGCTGTGTAATGAGTCTACTAAATACAAGAAAAACTACATTACATATGCAGTGTATAGAAGAACAAGTAGTAGTAGTTCACTATCTCCTTTCTGTCTAATACTATGATAGGAAGGTGGGGAAGGGATTCGAACCCTTATAAATTCGCTAACTCTAAAAGGTAACCTTTTCTGCAGGCGAACGCATAGCCGCTCTGCCACCCCACCTATATATGCACATAACAGCTGATTTTATGTCAGATCATTCTAAATTTAAAGCATTAGTTCCTACAATTTGCCTATCTTAATAGTCATAACTTCAATACATTCTTGGTAGCCAGACGAATGTCTTCAGATTTTATAGTTTTTCGACCTGCATGGAGAGATAAGTCTACTGCCTGTCTAGCAATTCGATCTGCAACAGCTTCTAGGACCTTTCTAAGTTCATCAGCTGCATCGTCACTGACTCTCTCTGCTCCTGATTTCTTAATTACTCTATACATGGTAGCAAGCCCAAGCTCTGGACTAGAAGATGATGATGTTGACATATTATAAGGTAACAAGTATATCTAGCCGTGTTAAAAGTTTATTTTTTTGAAAAAGTAAACTTCAAAGATTCAAATAAATAATTTTCTTCTGCTAAGAAACGACAATATCAGAACTTATTTAATATCTGAAATTATTAGAAACTAGGTCAATATTTACTTTGTTTAGGTCATAGTAAAAATGAAGGTATTTTTTTATAGATGCACAGAGATATAATAATAGTATTCAAGCACCTTTCAATTTAAATATCCATTTTCACTAACAGAATTTATGAAACCTAATAATTTTGCAATGAAGGATTGGCATTTAGAACATGTCGAAAAGGTTATTATCCGTTATATGAAGGGGATATCCGCCGATGCCTCGTCATTTGAAAAACGTAACTTTAAGAAATATAGTACTATTTCAAGTTGCTCTAAGCAGATAGAATACGATATAAAACATGGAGTAACACTCGAAGAAGTTCTAGCAGTAATGCAAAAAATTAGGCTTGATAAATCTTTCTCGGCACTCCGTACAAATCCAGAGAGTATACAAAGACTAGATGAACTGCAAAGACAGCTATCAGCTCCAAAAAAAGTACTATCTTGGTAACAATCGATTAATAAGATCTTATGACGCTGGCGCTTAATGAAGCTAGTGAATTAATATCTTAATACTTGTTTCATTGGTACAAAAAATGAAATTAAACGCTATTCTACTGTACCAAAGCCTCCTTCTGTGGCATTTGTGTTGACAGCTGCTTTTCCTACTCCTTCTATAGGTGTTAATCCTTTTTCGGTCAGTACTTGATTTAAGAGTGTCAGGTCAAAAATTCCAGACAGATCAGGACGTGGTTTTCCTTGAGCTAGCAATCCAACATCATAGGCATTATTAGCTGATCTAAAGAGTGATATTTTCAGAGGATCATATGTTATTTCCAACCTTGTCAATGCTTCTCTTAATTCATCTGCTGGTATAGTTTTACCGGTGATCTTTTTTAGCTCAGTATTGAATATCTTGATTGCATCCTCCTTATGATCATTTATCCATTTAGTCTCATTAACATGAGCTGCTAATAGTTTCTTAATTATATCTGGATTATTTTTTAGGTACTCTGTACTCACAGCTATATTTGCCGTTACAAATTTTCCATCGGGCCACAAATCTCTTTCATCTAAGAATATTCTGCCATTTGCTTCCTTTAGCAATCTAGCACCCCATGGTTCTGGTATCCACGCACCATCTATTTCTTTTTTCAGAAATAGTGTTAGTATATCTGGATTAGCCACAGGTATTACTGTTACATTTCCTCCATTTTCTACTGTTTTATATCCATTATCTAACAGATATTTCCTTAATGCTATATCTTGTGTATTACCAAGCTGAGGAGAAGCAAATTTCTTTCCTCCTAGATCTTTTGGTGATTGAATTCCAGAGTCATTTCTCACCACAAATACAGCTCCCGCACTAGTGGAACCTGCAATAATCCTCAGATCTTTTCCATCAGATACTACGTAGCCATTTATTGCAGGGTTAGATCCTACATACGTAGCATCAATTCTTTTTGCCAACAATGCTTCTATTGCTGAGGGTCCTGCATTAAATACAAATATTTCAACCTTGATATCAGGACCTAATACTTTTTGGAAATCTCCTGTGCCAAACCCAATTACAGCTTGAGCATGATTAAGGTTAGGAAAATAACCGATTCTTAAAAGCTTTGATTTTGAGCTGCTATAATTGTTGCTATTGTTGCTGCTACTACTATTACTATTTGTAAATGTAGATAGGATATTCCCAAAATATGAACTTATAATTACTGCTATTATTATTGCCGCAGATATACTGAGCTTTATCTTTGCTTCCATCTTTATATAAGTAAACAAAGAATAAATGGACACATATATTAGCGGTTACAATTATGCAAAAAAAGTGATACGTATGCATAAACTTATCACAACTAACAATTTCCGCAAATATAATAACTCGAATGTATGCATATTTTGCATACTTACCAAATATTACACTTGGAGATCCAGTTAGAGAAAGGTTTGTATCCACAAGAAGCACTATGCCTGAATATGTTTTTACAGAAAGATACTTTGAAGGATTTATAAAAGAAGCAGGCTATAATTGGGTTTGATATAATAGAGATAGGAGAAAATAGCATAGAGGACATAAGAATAGAAGTGTACTTGCCTATTCATTCAGTCTGAGTAGTTATAGTTAATTATGAATATGCTAGTATACAAATATCTAAATTGTTTTGTCAATTGTGAGCTATTCTTGCACTCTTATGTCTTAACAGAAGAGTGAAAAATGTCTATTAATTACCTAGAACCAATATGCAATATTTGCATGGTTTCTTCGTATGTTGCATATTTGAAGTGAATTATATAACACAATAATAGTCAAAGAGTAGAGTATGAACTTGCTTCGACCATACAATCATATTAAGAAGAATAATAGTCAACAACAAGACCTAAGGAAATCTAGCAGAAAGATAGATCTTGAGGACTTCGCTAATATAACCTTGTTTATAGCTATCTTCATTGGAATATGGCAGCTAGTATTCATGCTAGACATATGGCCGAAAGTATCAATGCCATCTCCCAGTATGGTTGCAGATTCATTTGCAAACTTGCTTCAAAACTTGACACTAATTATAAGCATTGGAATGACAATGTACCGTCTTGTAATAGGATTCGCTATTTCTATCATTATTGGATTAGCAATAGGCTTAGCCATGGTAAAGTTTCAAGGCTTTGGAAAAACAATGGGTTCGTTCGCTGTAGGATTGCAATCTTTCCCAAGTGTTGCATGGGTACCATTTGCAATACTGCTTATAGGACTGAATGATTTTGGCATATTATTCGTAGTGGTAGTGAGTTCAGTCTTCTCTGTTATGATGTCAACATATAGTGGAATACGCAATATATCACCTATCTATATTCGCGCAGCAAGAAATATGGGTGCAAAAGGTTTTTCACTTTTTAGACATGTAATGATTCCTGCAGGTACTCCTTCTTTGCTTGTTGGAATAAAACAGGCATGGTCTTTTGCATGGCATGCTTTAATAGGGGCAGAGATACTTATATCTGCATCTATAGGCTTAGGTCATATCTTATTGGTAGGCAGAGAATTTCAGCTTATGGATCAAATAATTGCATCAATGATTACAATATTTGCTATTGGTTTATTGTTTGACAAAGTTGTATTTTCAAAGTTAGAAGACAAAGTAAGAGACAGATGGGGATTAAATCAGACTATTGTGAGCGGGGCGACACCTCAAAAATAGGTAAAGGTACCAACTTATGAAGTACCCAACTAAACAAATGAACAACCAACCCATATAAAGCTCACTTCAGCTGTTGACGGTCGCCACGTACATATTGTTGAATATATGGTGACACCTTCCATGCCAATTACAATAAGCTTTGAAAAATTGATCTTATTTCAATAGAAAGAGACATTATTTTCAATGCAACTTTATTATCTAATCATTCCCTTTTTGTTAGCGTATTCTAATTCACTATATGAAAGATTATTTGTAAACAAATCAACACCATACTCCACATATTCTATACTATTTTCTAATAATTACTCAAGCTCTTTTAGCAGCATTATTATCATCAGCCGAACTATTGAGTATTCATCCAGCAATTATTCGTACAATTTCTATGCCAGCTCTTCAGTAAACTTCTTGTTTATTCATTCATTCATTCTTTCATTGCTATTACAATTACGCGGATCATAGCCATTTTCCACGTTGTTCTATCCATTCTGCACTGAAATTATCGTTCATAGATTTTAATATATTCAGCTTATTTCATAATAAGAAATGAGGCCTAGTTCTTTTTAGTGTATTCTAAGGAATCTTTAGTAGTGAGGTCGTAATATGTGTAACCTCCTCAAACAGCTTTATTTGAGTATCCTAGTAAATCTATTGGTCACAATAATAATAATA
>DASQWW010000078.1:0-15146 GCA_035640055.1 Nitrososphaeraceae archaeon
CCTTAGTTAGATATAGTATATCATGTTTAAAGAATTAACGTAAAAAATATATATATTATAAATTAATGATTGTTAACCAATAAAAGTTGTCTTACTATACTCTTTGATATACTAATTAAAGAATTTAGAATCATTATATCTGTATTTAGGACAAAATCAAAAACGGTGAGGTCTTCACCAAAATTGAATCCGTATAACTTGCTATAAATCTTCCTATTCTCCTCATCCCTTAATTTTATGATCCTTTTTGCTTCAGGGAGACTAATATTATCTCGGTTAGACATTCTTTTTGCTCTACTATCTTGCGAACCCTTAAGCCATATCTTTATAGGGTGATGTACTAGCCATGGAAGGGTATAACTAGTGATAATAGCATTTCCCTTATTGGCTAATTCGACCAATTTTTTGTCCATCTCTTTATCAATACACGGATTTAAGCTTCTCTCTACCATGAATTTTTTTGCTTCTTCTGTATCCCACCAATCTTTTCCTGAAATTGAATATCCTTTCTTACCAGCAAGAGACTTTAGAATATCACCTCCGTTATACATTTTGAAATCAAACTCCTTTGCGAGCTCTGCAGCCATAGTCGTCTTACCTACAGCAGGCCAACCAGAAATAACTATGCTGATCTTTTGATGTTTATTATTATTGACGTTATTATTTAACAATCCTAAGTCAAGCTTGGCATAGCAGTGCCAGTAGCCTTTGAGATTATTCCGCTAAATGCGAAAGATGTAATGAGGAACCATCCCCAAAGAAATACCTCGCCTGGAACTTTACATGATGAGATTCTAGGATCGACATTTTCGTGATGTTGGCTTCCTTTCTGTACATTTTGATCACTACATGTTATCCATGGAATATGTATGGGTGAAACGGCTACTGTTGCGCCGAATATTGCAGGGAACACGAATATCCAAAGCATAAACGAAGGCATCATGTATATTAGCATCGGACGCATTTGCTGTTGCTGCATTTCCATGGCCATTTTGTTTACATAAGCCTGCTTCTTTTTCAATTCTTCAATGCGTGCCTTATCTTGTTTTTTTATTGCAGCAGTATATTGTCTTCGCCATTCGTTGGTCTCTTTCATTACCTTGTTCATCTTTTCAATATCAGTCGTCTTTTTACGGAGCATTGTAAAGGCAAAGTTTAACCCAATTGAAATTAATGCAGCTACAACCATAGCTGTGAACATATCTGGAAAGAGTGGATGTTTAGTATAGTTAGGAGTTAGTCCTGGAATCTGCATTAATATTGAATCAATGGAAATCATTTCTTCTTCGCTCCACCAGCCAGAACCTTAATTAGGTATGAAGCTGCCTCGTCAGTTTTATTATCATTATTCGTAATTATTATAAATGGAGAGCCGGTCAAAACGGAACAAGAGGTAACCATCACTTTTGAAATATCTAGTTCATGTTGAATATTTTCTTCAGAAATAATGTCTCTTTGACGTGTACCATTACTTTTTCTTCTGTTAAGTATTTCTTGAGGATCTGCAGCAATCATCACCATATGTGTGGGTTTTATAATATTAAGCAAGCGCATAGGAAGGCCAGGATAATATCCTTCAGTTGTATTTATGAAAACATGAGTATCTACGATCACGATATTATCTTTCATTTCTGCAATCCTTTTTGCAGCCATATCCTGTAGGTGTTGTTGATCCTTAATAGGTAGATTTCGTATCTCATCTCTATTTTTCAGTCCTATTTTCTTCGCTTCTTCCAACATAGTTGTTCCAAACACTACGACTGCTGTTTTGTGTCCTTTTTGATTCAGGATTTTAGCGGCTTGAGAGATTACAGTAGTCTTTCCTACCCCAGCTATTCCTACTACTGCTACACGCTTATTACCATTATTATTATTACTATTTTCTGCCAATTAGAGCCGCCAATTTTGGCATATGAGTATCTACCTGTTCTTTAATGAGCAAATTATAATAGTTTACTAGAATGTCTACCATCAGAAGAATTCCTATACCCGAACCAAAGACGTTTAATACATCAGATGCTGATGCTAAGAGGCCTATAATAATAGCTCCTAGAATTGTTACTGATGGGATATACTTGTTAAGCAAAACTTCTACTGATCCCTCAGACCTTCTAAAACCCGGCACTTGTACATCTGCATCAAGTAAGTTCTTTGCAGCAGACTTTGCAGATAAGCCACCTAGCTCGACCCATAACCTACCGAAGACCGTTACAATGGCAGTAAGGAACACTACGTATGCCACAGCCCTTACAGGATCTTGTGCAGCAGTGTCTAAACTCCTTGGCGAAGTAATGTAATACAGCAATCCACCAGTTGGAGTTTGCGGTCTACTAGGATCAAATTGAGCCACCCAATTAAAGATAGGATTATCGTTCTGAGGATTGTAGTTAGCCCATAACATCTGTCCCATAAATACTGCATTAGCAAGCAACGCGGATGATAGAATTACGGGAATGTTAGATGTATACAACAGTTTGATAGGATACACAGCAGTAAATCCTCTATACTTTGTTGATACAATTGGTATATCTACATGTATACCTTGGACATACACCAATATCAATAAGACTATAGCAGTAATTATCATGCCAAATATACTTGGAAGTGCACCAGATCTAAAGAAAGCATCCTCGATATGACCGTTAACAGCGGAATCGATAATAAAAGGAATGATACCGACGGGACCATCTTGAGCAGGTACTGGACTAAATACACTCCATAAAATACCCTGTGCTACACCTGCCATGATAAAGAGACTAATTCCTGAACCTAAACCCCACCCCTTTTGTACTAATTCGTCGAGGAACATTACGACTATACTTGCTCCAACTAATTGGCCAATTAGAATTGGTATAAATTCAGGCCTAGCTACAAGATGACCATATACGCTTACTCCATAGAGAGAACCTTCAGCTATAATTACAATAATTGTTGCTATCTTAGTAGCAGATGTGAATAATGACCTATCATCTGGGTCCTTAAAATTAAGTTTAAGGAGATCCGAACCTTTTAGCAACTGCATAAGCAAGCCAGCTGTAACTATTGGACCAATTCCGAGTTCCAATAGCGTGCCTTGTTGTGCTGCAAAAATAACTCTAGCAAAGGCGAGAAAATCAAACTTTGGATCACTTGTCACTCCGTATAATGGTATTTGACCCATGATCAAATAAGCGAAAAGAGCAATTCCACTCCAGACAAACTTCTCAGTGAGAGATATTTTCTTCTTTGGTTTCTCCACTTGAGGTATATATGCTGATACCTTTTTTATGACTCGTCTGAAAGGGCTCTCATTCTGCACTGTACTCATTAGATACTACCTCACCACCAACATCCTCAATTTTTTCCTTAGCTTTCTTTGATACCTTAGATATTTTAACCATAAAAGAGCTGAAAACTTTGCCACCACCCAGTAATTTATCATATCCCAGCGAGTTTAGGTCTAACATAACTTTGCCGTCTTTCTCGACATTTCCATGTTTAGCAAAAACCGAATCCAAATCTCTGACGTTAATCCATTTTTGACTTAAATTGTGATTAAATGAATAGAAGCCATCATGTCCAAAGTGATCAGGTTCTTCTACTATTGTCCTAATCCAAAAGTGTTTGTGCTTTCCGGCTTGCCCAATACCGCCGCGGCCACCAGCTTGCCTGTGCTGACCTATCTGTCCCCAGCCACAATATCGACTGCCTCTATTTCTTCTACTTTTTCGAAATCTAGTAGCCATAATTATGTATTAACACATTCCCTTTTTTCAGTTATGTTTGACATCACCTTAATTAAGTCTTGCTGTATTCATTCATAGCATCCTTTTTACAATGTCAACTAATTCTTTATTATTTCCTAGTACTCCTTTCTGAGAATATTGAGTCTTTGTCCTCCTTTTAAAGCCACCCCTTGGAGGATTCAACGCAAACCACGGTTTAATGTTTTCTAGCTTTGACATCGCCACTTTATTTTCTGCGATATCTGATGCAAGGTCATTTATACTCTTATATCCCTTTGGCAGATCCGAATCTGTGATTGATCTGAAACCAGCCTTTCTTCCCCTCTTTTCTAACAACTCCTTGATAACTTGAGCATCAACGACGGAAGTCCAAGCAACTACTTCTTTTACCTTTCTTAACATATTCAATGATTGTGAATTTTCTGGTAGGATTGTTGCACGAAATCTTTTATGAAGATTCAGATTATTTAGTGTAGTCCTTGCCCAATATGGCACATTAACTGTTCCTCTGACTCTAACTACCAAATATACCATAATCGATATCAACCTGTCATGTAAGTGCTACTAAGAGCATCAAAGATTGCCTTTGTTGTAGATGGCATTGTGTTTGTTGAGCCGAATGACTTTGTCCATGCATCCTTTAATCCTGCAAGTTTAAGAAGGCTTTTGATGTTTTCTCCTGCAACTAGACCTAAACCTCTTGGTCCTGGGATGATTTCTATAGTCACACTCCCACCCTTTCCTCGTACTTTAAATGGAATAGAATGAAGCTGATTGCATCTACATTCCCAACTTCCGCAGCCTAACTTTATTGGAATGACATTAAGATAAGCTGCATTGGTAGCTTTATCAATTGCAATACGCATTTGTGATGCCTTTCCCTTGCCAATCCCAAACCATCCTGATTCATTACCAACTGCAACTAGAGCATCAAAACGTGTCATTTCACCCGCATCAGTCTGCTTTTGAACAATACCAACATGTGCAACCTGACTTTTGATATCTGGAAGGAGCTGCCTAACAATCTCAGATTCTTGTATCCTCATACCATTTTCGTAGATTTGATCCATCGAATTGATTTTATGGCTAGCTACCATCATACCAAGCGCTGTACGTGGTTTCCATTCTGTATGCTGTTCTTGCTGTCTTGGTGGCAAGCGGCTCAAACTTGTTTTTTACCTCCATCATTAGCAGAAGCTTCTTCTTCTTCTAATTCTTCATTGTTTGGTACAATTTTTTTTCCAAAAACCTTCGTTTTAATCTCTTCAAAGTGTGATGGGTAATCCTCTGGTTTCAATCCTTCCTTTAAAAGCATAGAAAATCTGGCATCATATTTTTCTTGATCTTTTTTTAGAATTCTAGCATATTCAGCAATATGTTGACCACTTATACGACTTTCTGTTGGTAAAGACTGATCTGAAACCGGGACATTAACTCCGGCTGATACTATTCCTTTTATACATGCTGCAATCCTTTTTGTAAACGGATCCTTCCCAGTATAAAGAATGGCATTTTTGGTTCTATTTTCTATGCATTTTTTCCCCAAAAGAAGACCGGTAAGATAACAGGCAGGTAAGCTGTTCATAGAACCTTTCCAGCCATGCTTTTTAAGTTCTCTGCTATGAGCAGATGCAATAACAATGTCTCCCATCGCCGTGGGCTTTAAAACCTGAGCTGCAACATTTTGATTACTAACTTTAACAGTTATGAAATAACGCCTACTAATGAGTAATGCTGATCTTTTACGATAGTTAGTTTTATGTTTTTTAATTCTTTTAAGGGTATGAATAAAAGTCATGATTAACCATTCGCCGTTCCTTTTTAATGACTAAAAAAGCGATTAATAGAAACGACTTATAAACTTTTTATATATATTCGATTTATTTTACTCCATAATTAGATTTCGTTTCCACTGGGACCTTCAAATTTTTTCTCGCCATCCGGTTAGCTATCGAGGCAGCAAAAGCGCCTGCACCAATACCGTTATCAATATTTACTACAGCCAGACCAAACGTGCAACTTTGCAACATAGAAGCAAGAGCAGCTACACCAGCCGAACCAAAACCATAACCGACAGAAGTAGGCACACCAACTACGGGAATATCAACTATTGAAGATACAACCGATGCAAGCGCTCCCTCCATTCCTGCAACAACAACGATAGCATCGACATTTTCACATAGGAGTTCTTCTACAGCAGGAAACAATCGATGTATCCCAGCAATGCCAATATCATAATTTAGAATCGTTTCACAACCCATAGCCTTTGCAATTAATCTGGCCTCTTCTGCAATCCCTATATCAGCTGTACCAGCTGAAAGAATGCCTATTTTTCCACCAGTTTTTCTCTGTAAGTAGGAGCCATCTGAGACCAAAATAGTTGTGCTTCTCTTTCCAACTTCAACATCAAGCTTTCTTTTTTTTAGCGTATTACGAAGCTTGAAGAATTCTTCTTTTTGGATTCTGCTAACCACTACTTGACCTTTTCTCTTTACCATTAACAACACAATTTTAATAATATCTTGGTATTCTTTTCTCTCTGCAAAAACGACCTCAGGGACTCCTTTTCGGATCTCTCTACCCATGTCCAACTGTGCAATATTATTCCTAACATGTTCTATAAAATGTATAGAAAATTGTCTTTGGACTTCATCAACATTCATCTGACCGAAGGCAACTTTCTCCAACATTGTTCTTAAATCCATCTTCAATATTTCGAAAAATAAAGGATAAAAGGTTTTACAGAGGAAGGGATTTTATAGCTTCTTTGAGACTATTTATCCCTTCATTGAAAACATTCTGTTCATAACTATCGAGTTTGAGTTCAATTATTTTCTCCACACCATTTGCTCCTATTACAGTTGGTACACCTATGCATATGTTATCAGCTCCGTATTCACCCTGCAATAATGTCGATGCCGGAATGACAGATTTCTTATCCTTAATTACTGCTTCAATCATTGTTGCAACTCCATTACCTGGTGCATATACAGTAGCACCCTTTAATGCTATAATATCAGCCGCTATCTTTTTTGTATTTTCCAAGACTTCTATTGTCTTTTCTTTTGATATGAATTCGTTTAATGGAATACCACCAACGGACGAGAACCTAATTAAAGGCAACATGTTCTCACCGTGCTCTCCGATGACCATTGCTTGAATTGAATCGCGGGATACATTTGTGACATCGTGGATATAGCTTTTGAATCTTGATAAATCGAGCATTCCACCCATTCCTATAACCTTATTTTTGGTGATGCCCGTTGTCTTCAATGCAAGATAGGTCATCGGATCTAAAGGATTTGTCACAACAATTAATATGGCATCTTGAGCATAGGTCGCAATCTTTGTTGCAACGTCTCTTACTATCCTAGCATTTGTCTTCAAAAGATCCATTCTGGTCATTCCAGGTTTTCTTCCAACACCTGCAACTAATACAACAAATTCTGAACCTTTCAGATCTTCATAATTATTTGAACCGCGGACAATGCAATCTATTCCTCTTTCAGACAACTGGTGATTGATATCCATTGCTTCCCCTTGTGGGAGTCCTTGAATAATGTCAAGCAATAAAATGTCATCTAATTCTCTCAGAGCACAATTTAAGGCAGCAGATGCACCAACCTTGCCTGAACCAATAATGGATATAACCATCTAAAAATGACAAAGAGTAGGATTACTTATAAGTTTCTAAAAAGTTGTATATTGAAATGAGAATAATATCTCGCATAAAAAAACTGATCCTTCAGAGCAGAGGAGGCTAGCAAACACGCGGTTAACTAAGTCCAATTCACCAATTCACCGTATTTTACATATGACGGCAATAATCATATGCAGCTGAATTAATCTAACAGAATAAGAATATAAGAAGATGCGGCTCTATCATGAACCTATATATTATTATTAAAATAAAGATCAGGTGGCAAATAATATATTAACATGGCGAGAATCGTTTTGTATGGCAAGAATAGCAATAATTGATTCCCAGGTCGCCGGAATATCTGGTGATATGTTATTATCTAGCCTAATAGATGCAGGAGCAAACAAGGATAAGGTTATCAATGCAATTCTTGCATGCCAAAATTTCCTTAAAGGAAGCAAAATTATAACCGCATATTTTGCCAAAACTATATCTAAGGGTCTCAGTGCTATGGAATTTCACTTCAAGTATAGAGATAACATTTATGAACGCAGGGGAATAGACATGTATAGGTCCCTTGCATCATGCTGCAATTCTTTAGATTTGGAACAACGTGCAAAGAAATTTGCGCTAGAGGCTTTGAAGACAATCATTGTAGCTGAAGCTGTTGTTCATGGTGAGGAACCTAACAATGTACATTTACATGAGGCTTCATCTATAGACACTTTCGCTGATCTTGTAGGCTGTGCAACAGCGCTACAGGATCTCAAACTTTTCGAATCTAGAATATTTTCAACTAAAGTAGCTGTTGGTGGAGGAGTTGCAAAATTTTCACATGGGAGTAGTCCTAATCCAACCAATGCCATCCTTCAAATTTTTAAGGAAAAACCGTTTACTCTTATTGGGGGCCAGATCGGACAAGAATTAACTACTCCAACGGGAGCTGCTATGCTTGTCAATTTAACCACCGAAAGCATCAACTATTATCCTAGTTTTACCCCAGAAATGATTGGATATGGTTTAGGACAGAAAAAAATCAAACACGTTGCTAACGTCTTGAGATTAGTAATCGGCAAGTCTTATCTACTCAATAAAGCAAATACCGATACAGTTTGTGTAATAGAAACAAACATTGACGATGCTTCAGGTGAAATCATTGGAAACTTAATAGAACGAGTGATAGAGGCTGGGGCCAAAGATGTGACTGCAATACCAGGAATATCAAAGAAAAATAGACCAGTTCATCTCATCAGAGTTATAGCTCATCAGGCACAAATCAATAACATTTTGGAACTACTTTTTAGAGAGTCTGGCACAACAGGAGCAAGAATACAAGAGGTCCAGCGTTTTATTCTTCCCAGAAGTATTATTACAGTTCCCATTAACATTCATGATAACTGTTTTAATGTCCATGTAAAGGTTGCAAAAGATACTCAAGGTAAGACAATTAGCATAAAACCTGAATTTGATGATATCAAGGTCATTTCTTCAAAGGTTGGAATATCAATTAAAAGGACAATGGAATTAGCCACTGCAGAAATCATACAGAGGATAGGGAAAGGTTAAAAAGCTGCAAATATGACTTCCAATAAATTCGATAAATTAACAGAATGGTTTTTAAAGAATGGTGACAATGTTCTTGTTGCCCTTTCTGGTGGAGTAGATAGCGCAGTTATTGCATTAGCAGCAAAAAAGGCGCGTGGAAATAAGGCTTTAGCTGTTACTGCAAATTATAAAACACTTTCTGATGAAGAATTATCTACTGCCAAAAGGATAGCTGATGAGATAGGAATCACACATAGGGTGATCAAGTATAATGAATTAAAAAACTCCGAGTTTATAAAGAACGATGAAATGCGATGCTACTATTGCAGAAGAGAGCTGACGCATTATCTCTTACAGGAAGCAAGAAAGTTTGGAATAAACCTTGTTGTTGATGGAACAAATATTGATGACCTGAAAGATATTAGGCCTGGAATTAAGGCTCTAAGAGAAAAAGGTGTTAGAAGTCCTATGGTAGAATTAGGAATAGGCAAATCTGACATAAGATCAATTGCGCAGCAGAATGGACTGTCAGTACATAATAAACCATCAAACGCTTGTTTGGCTTCAAGGATTCCACATGGTATGGAGATTACTTATGAAAAACTTAAAAAAATTGAAAAATCTGAGATTATAGTAAAAGGTATTTTCAATGTTAGACAAGTCAGGGTAAGAGACCATGGAGAAGTTGCAAGAATTGAGGTAGGAAACAATGAAATCGCTAAGTTATTTTATGTTGATAAACTGGCTTTGGTTGATACTAAACTTAAGGAATTGGGTTTCAAATTTGTTTCAATAGATGCTATAGGATACCGTACCGGAAACTTTGTACTAATTGGAAAATAAGATTGTGAAGGAAAAATTCCAAAATCAGAAACATTGATTTATCTTGACTATACTGTAGGCTTAAACAAGATCTATACACCAGACGAGATAGAGAAAACTCAAGCTTCACCATCATTTGAAAGAGAATATAACTTAAAGTATCTTGCAAGAATTGGCAATACTTTTCTTCCTACTGATATAGATAAGGCCGGCTGCTACTACATCTACCTAATAACAGCTATGATCCAGATCAGTAGATTTATGTAAATAGAAAATCAATGGGAATAGATCCAGTTTGGGGATCATTCGCTTTTGGGATTGTCATAACCAGCTTTGTAGATGGTAAATTGCTATAGTTGTTACAAGAATTATTGCAGTAATAACTCCTAAAGCTGTTGCCTTTGCTGTTTGTCCTTTCATAAAGATTGGTACAAGATAGTAGCATATATACAACAAGAATATACAGTGCAATACAATACAATAAGCACATGATATATCTGGAGAGACTTGAATTAGGAGAGGAGTAGAATGATTATTATCATCTATCATCACACACAGATACCCCTCTCGCGTTCTTCAATTGCTATATGTAAAATATCGGTTAGGCCACACATTGCATGAAAAGAAGAAGAAGAAGAGAAGGTAAAGATAGATCAGATACTACAATGATAATAATAAGTTAATGAAAACAAAGTGAACACCAATGTCAAACCTTAAACTTAAAAATACTTTCTTTCTAACTCTTCAAACATTTTCATATCTACTATGGCACGTTTCCACAATACATCATCATATGCACCCTTTATATGACCTGTTTCTAAAATGTGTTCACACCTCCTATAATTATTTGCAAATCGTGCTCTACATATTAAACATAAGTTGGTACTGGCCGTAACTAAAGTATAAAGATTGAATTCATCCGTCAGTGGTATAAGTTTACCATTTCTATCAAAATATTTCCTATGTGAAAAATCTGCAATTCCATCTTCTAAGAAGCATTCCATTTGTTGTGGGTCTTTGAAGTCAGGTCTACTGCTACTATTACTACTACTATCTTTGGCACTGAATTGTCTTTGAATAACCTTATTGGTCCTTGATATATGGTCTGCTACTTGCGCAATCTTTGTAAATTCGTTGTTACATGTTGTACATCTGACCGGCATTATTTATTTCAACTATTTTATAGAAGAGAGATATATGTATAAAACTGAAATAATATCCAGTTAGCGATCAGATATTAGTTAACGTAACCGTTAACTTTACAGTTTTTGGTTCGTTTTGAATAGCTAGAATTATGTCACAAACTGGACAGTAAAAGATGGTATACTTTTGAGATCCATCTGTTTTTCG
This sequence comes from Nitrososphaeraceae archaeon, assembly GCA_035640055.1. Classification (GTDB taxonomy): domain Archaea; phylum Thermoproteota; class Nitrososphaeria; order Nitrososphaerales; family Nitrososphaeraceae; genus DASQWW01. The sequence goes on from DASQWW010000078.1 coordinate 11,083, forward strand.
TTGAATAGCTTCCTCTGAAAGTTCATTCTTACAGCATGGACATATAGAAGTAGTCATCATCATCATATTACTTATGTGTCTTGAATCCTATTTAATGTTGTCATGACCAGAAGCGTTTTATAGCAAGAATTTAAGCATTATACGACCTGATCTTGTACAAAAGATGACTGTAATGGTTAGACGCAAAAATGTGGTCATGAATTTCCCTCAAGACTGCTACTACAACTGGATGGAATTTCGTTTAAGACAGCCAAAAACCTATCAAGTAGTATTGAACTTTGTTCTCTTCAATGCAGTCAGACGTCTACTTGAAGATTATTATTTCAAAAAATAATAATCTTCCTCTTTATATCAGTCATAAGCCGACAGTCAAGAGGCTAGAAAGTGTCAAAAAAATGTGCTTCTTTGTTAGCATGATTGAACAGTACTTTTTATAAAACTTAGTTTCACATACCTCTCTTAGTAGTTCGCTGGCGTGCTACTTTCCTAAGAGGACCATTAAACTCTGGACTGAGGCGAGTGATAAGCTTAATCTTCCTACTCTATATAACAATTTAGAGGTGGTAACTTAACATAACTCGGGCAAAGAATAATTAAACAATGGTTTGATTGAATATATCCTAGTTAAAATAAAAGCCATTCATTTTTGATAGTTGGATTTTAAGATAATATTATACAATTTGCAGAAGTATCATCATCAAGAGAACATTATACTCTTTGCCGATGTGGTGGTGATGGTCTTCTGTGAATAACCATTTTGTGATGGTATACATATACTAATCAATTTCAAGGACGACAAAAACTAATCGCTAATTTGCTTATCTATGAGTAACTACTCTGATGTATAATGCTACCACTGCCGTATAATGCCAGCCCAGTTTTTCGATTTAGCCCACTCCTCAAAACTATGCCACTTGACTTTTGGGTAAGCCTGATGGAGACTTGCAATATCTATACCCGTTCCTATTCTATCATACCATTCATACATGCGTGCCATATCTTCATTCATTTGACTGACTCGCTCTAATGGAACTTGTATATACCTAATCCTACGTCCTAATACATCTGATAAAACTTTAGCAGCTCGATCTCCTGTAACCTCGTCAGATGCAATATCTATTCGCTTACCTAAAAATAGCTTACGATCTTTTAGTACAAGAGCTGAGAATTCTGCGATATTTTCAAGTGCGCTTTGTTGCAGAACACTAGATGGAGATAAAGGTAATGCGAGTTGACCCTGTTGTAATCCTGAACCAAGCAAGTTCTCCATGAAGAAGGTTGGACCAATAATAGTATAGGGAATGCCAAGATTTTTAATATGCTGCTCAACTTTGTATTTACTGTCAAAGTGAGCAATACCAGTATTTTTATCAGCATTTGCAACTGAACTATAGACAAGATGCTCAACTCCCTTATCTTTAGCTATGTCAGCCATCATTTTTCCTCTACGGGTTTCAGCTTCAGTTCCATCTTCAAATGGTGTTCCCATAAGAAATATGGAGTCTACACTATTTACTGCCTGTTCTAACGAATCAGGGTTATCAAGGTCACCCTTTATCAGATTGGCTCCTTGGTTTTTGAGATCCTGCGCTGCAGATGAATTAGTATTGCGCGTAAGCGCATAGACTTCATGATTCTTTTCGAGTAATAATCTGGCTAGTGCACCACCTTGCTGTCCTGTTGCGCCTGTTACTAAAATCTTCTTTTTTCGATTGCTAACCATGATATGAGTATATGCTGATTCACCAAAATATTATTTAACTACTCTATAGCAGTAGGTTTGCATTAATCAAGTATGTACGCCAAATTCTAGTTACTTCTAGACAACTACGCAAGACTCATTCGGTTGTTCTTACATTTTGGGAAATAAAAGAAGACATGATGCATTTTATCGGTCAGATAACAAGACTGTAGCCGATTTAGTTGAAAAGCAATACTACCTTAAACATAATCCGCAATCACTACTACATTGTTGCTGATTTCGATCTGATGTAGTAAATAACCTGTTCTACCATGTGTATTTCACAAACACAGATGGGAACCAAGCAATATTTTTTATAGAAAAAATAAGAAACATAGGATCTTAATATGAGCCAAGACTTATTTAATATCATCTAATTGGGTACAAAGTAAAGCTGCAAAATCTAACTCTGCTCATTTATATGAATGGTATACGAAGGTCGAAAGAGTGCATAATCCTGCATATAAAGAGTTTCAGTAATGTCCTTTATCAGTTCAAAGGTATAATTTAAATCCCATAAGAGTGTAGTATTTATATTATTATTAGATTGCAAAGATCAAAAGTGTTTACAATAGCAAGAACAGCAATTATTGTATTATTATTATTAGTTGCTGTTATGCTATCTATTCAACCTCCGATTACAGCACAGACAATTTACAATCGTTCTATCATACAACAACCCAATTCTTCTCTAAATACTGTATTCAATCAAGTAGATAACTCTGTAGTACAGATAACAAGGAAAATTGCAACAGCTCATAATAATAATATCTTAAATTCTCCAATAACAGGAGAAAATATTACATTGGGTTCTGGATTTGTTTATGATAATCTTGGTCATATAATTACTACTAGTAATGTAATAAGCAATGCCAAGATAGTAGATATAACTCTTATTGGTGGAGATAGATATAGCGCAAAAGTAATAGGAAATGACGTCGTTAGCGATATAGCAGTCTTACAAATTACAGGCAATAATAACATTATTACTCAACAGCATTTCCTCAAACCACTTATAATTGGAAACTCTTCAAAGTTAGAAGTTGGTGATAGAGTGATTGCTATTGGTAATCCATATGGTTATAATAATGCTATGATGACTGGAATTATAAGTCAAGTAGGTCGCCTTTTACCAAATCCAATACTAGGAGCAGCATTCTCGATAAATAATAAAATAATTCAGACTAATATTCCAGATATTCCAGGTAATTCTGGTGGACCACTGTTAAATATGCAAGGACAAGTCATTGGAATCAACCTTGCAACCGATCTTGTAGGACAGCTTGTACCAGATCAAGTAGCACTACTATCATTAGCTAAACCTGATAAAATTAAGACAAGTACTACTAATACTGGTGATATTCCACCAGTTAACTATCACCGTATGGCATACATAGATGTATTCTCTGGATCAGGATTTGCAATCCCATCTAACACAATAGTGCATATAGTTCAGACATTAATTCAAAAGGGAAATTATAGCCATCCATATCTTGGACTTAATGGCATTACTCTAACTTCTGATTTAGCAGAGACTATAACTACCGGTTTGCCAACAAATTTCAAAGGTATATTAGTGGATACTATTGTAAAGGGTGGTCCTGCTGACAAAGCTGGGATACATGGTGCTACAACAGATCAATACTCTAAAAAACATAGTGGAGATATAATAACAGCAATTGATGAACATCCCATCATCACAATGGATGACTTGCTCTCCTACATCGATGAACATACCTCTGCGGGTAATAATGTAACATTAACCGTATATAGAAATGGACAGAATATGAATTTGAAGGCAACTCTTGGAGCATGGGGTTTGCCTCCATTTATACCCTGAGAAATATTCTTTTTCAAAATCTTCTTCATTGTTCTATAAAACCAGCAAATTATCAGCTGCTGTCTGTTATTTAGTTTGGAATCAATAAATTCATAGATTCTTATAAGATCGCATAATACTGAGCTGTTGATTCGCTGTTTTAATGTGTTGCTGAGCCAATTACACCTTGATCCTCTTTTTTCTAATATACTAATAATAACTCTATTTTGATGAACCCAACTCTAAAATCATACTATGTTCATAAGTCCATTCATGGAAATTCCTTCAGAATACATTCAAATTATTGTCGCCGCGATATATGCAATAGCATTATTTTATACTATTGTCACATTTCAGCGCTCGAAGAGACTAGATCAAATCACATCATTAGGCGATGTCATGAAAGAGCTACGAGATGTGGAACGCGAACTGGCAAAAATACTTTCAGGATCTCAATATGAAGATGTTAGAAGTTCATGGTATTCTCGCATGTTCAATAGCCTA
>DASQWW010000079.1:0-2374 GCA_035640055.1 Nitrososphaeraceae archaeon
TATTCCTGGTATTTTTCTTATTTTGTTAGTTATTATATGGTTCATTGCCTCAGTGTTATTTGATTTCACTTTTACAAAGATGTCATGAACGCCATATGTTCCTCTCACTTCCTTTACATCAGGTAATTTTGCAATTTCACCAATAATCTTCTCTTCCGATCCCAACGTACAGTTAACTAGAATATATGCTGTAGGCATATTATGTCAGAATCTAAGTATTCGCTATTTTAGTCTTTTCTGTCAAGATACAAAATTAGAAGAGCATTTTTGTGAGGAACAATTTAATGTATATGTACTTTTAGATTAAACAAGGCTTCTAACTGACCAGTAGTGAAATGAGTGTCAAAGTAGGAAAAATAAAATAAGCATAGGTTTTCTATGGCAGAATAATAATCCTCTTTTTCTGAGACCAAAATTCCTCTGTCATGTTAATTAATATTTTATAGAGTATAAAGTTTGTAAAGTTGACCAGTCTGTCTATTAGCGTATTTCCAACCATCTATGCTGTATCCAACTTCTTTAAATTTCATTTTCATTTGCAGATCCAGACTATTGTAGACGTCCTCTCCAATTGTAATTCTATTTGGGTTTGTTAACGAAGTTATTTTCGAAGCTATACTCATGCAATAGCCAAGAATATCAATTGGAGAGCTTTTATCATGTCCATATTGGACAATTACGTTCTCGCCTTCATCTAGACCAATTTTTACACTTAGCTCTGGATAATCATATTGATTTAGTATGGGATTAATTCCGTTTTTGATTACGCTTATCATCGATTTTGCACAGTCTATTGCATTGGTACAAGTAAGGAATTTACTATGATCTATTGGAAAGAAAGCTACAACTGCATCGCCCACATATTTTAAAACATAGCCTGCATGACTCTGCTGTACCAGAGAAGACATTTCATATGAAAATGCTCTAATTATAGTAACTAGTTTATCAACAGGCAGAGTCATACTCATGTTAGTTGACCCAACCAAATCAGCATACATAATTACTAATGGAATCTTTGAGTTAACATGTTTAAGGAGAAAATCCTGTGCGGGTTTTAAAGTCGAATCATACTGATAATGTCTTTTTAACGCTTTCCATATTCTATCCTGAGCTTGAAGGACAGGTGCTTCTGGATAAACCACACTTACTCCCTGTCTATTCCTAAGATGCTCTTCTCTGCTTATCACAGTATTAGCGACGAGTTCTGAATTCTGATTACCTCCTTTTTTAACCTTTTCAGAAAGTGTTTTTTGATCAGCTTGTTCTTCTTCGTCGTCGCCGTCAGCGGAATGCAAATTCTTATCTAATATTCCTATTCTTAACAGGCTTAAATATCATTAAGGTATGAATCTTTCAACAGATATACAAATAGTACTATCTTTGTTACTGAAAAAGTATGCCAATTTTCCAAATTTTATATCCTATTGGTGTATTTAAGGAGGTCCTAGCTAATATTTATCTAGTATAATAGTAGAGAGCAGACCATAATGCGAATACCGCTTCGAAGTGGTGACGACTATTTTAGTAAGGAAATAAATTCTGCTTTTAATAGCCTTGCGGCTACCTATCTTGAGATGATAAAACCACAAATCATCATGAAAAAAGCTGATGCATTATTAGCAGATATGACAGTTATTCAATCTAATACTTTTGATCCACAGAAAGTGGTGGCATTTTATCAACACATAATTAACTCACTTGAGAAGAGGTGGACTACAACAGGCGTCTCAAGATCTAGAACCGATGACTTGGATCGTTTAAATTGCCAGCTTATACAAGTAGTTGATGGCAAATACTATATTCATGGCTATTTTGGAATTCAATTTCATGTATTACCATATTACAGAGTTGATAAACGTGTAGCAGAAATTCAAAAAGAATTAACCCAGATTGATGATATGATAATAAAAACTACCAAATCTATGGCTACTAAGGGAAATGACATGATTCAAAGAGAATTAGAAAAGATTGAATATTCAACAGAAATGGAATTTGAAGAGCTGTTTACAAAATTGCTTGAGGATAAGAAACTAATTTCAGATCTTGAAGGAAAAGCATTGGCTGTAGAAAAAGAATTCCCAGAATTTGAAGAAATGCGTAATAAAAAGACTCTACTCTTTGCAGAGTTAAATGACTTAGTGATAGAATTATATCAAATATCCCCAGTATTAATGGATTATAACAAATTAATGCAAGGTGAGGAGGGAGTGGTGACATATTTTGATATTGAAAGGATCAAGAACCAAAAAACAAGAGAAAGGGATTCTTATATTAATACTAAAAGAGTAACAAAGGAATCAACAAAGCAGATTGTCATCAGGCTCAACCAATTAACAAAAAAACTGGAAGAAATAGGAATAGAAAAGTACGAAAC
>DASQWW010000080.1:0-3647 GCA_035640055.1 Nitrososphaeraceae archaeon
AAATCCATATCGTTTTATCCCTTAGTTTACAAATATCTACATCAATTCTTGGGTCACTCAAATAATTCAATAATCTTTTTTATTTCAGTTCCTTATGGTCAGATCCAATAACAACAAGAAAACGTCATCATATTAAGATTATAAAGTCTTAGTTTTCAGGATGATAACTTGCGAGGACTCGATTTATCTTGATTATCTTGGTTCTTGGAGTCTTCTTTGTCTAGTCCCTCAATGAGACTATACATTTGTCTATAAGAAATTTGCAAATTTTGTTGCTTTTGAATAAGTGATTTGATCCTTACCAATCTTGCCTCGAGCTTTATATGGTTGTTTTGAAAGATCATTTTCTCGAAATTATTGAGTTCTTTTAGATAGTTTTGAATATATCTTCTGACTGCCGGATTTGCAGTGAGCAGTGCAATGAACAAATCTGGTTCGTCAATTAAAATACTTTCGCTAAGAAGGGATTGTATTCGAAAAGTTGTTCCTGCGGCTTCCTTTAATTTTGAAATATTTTCCTTACAAATAATACTTGCAAAAGCGATGTTAGTAAAATAAGTTAATCCCAGTACTACGGCAATCATTTTATCATGTATGTTAGCATTAGGAATGACTATTATAATTGCGCCCACAAATACATTATTTAAGATTCTTACTTCATCCTCTTTATTGTTGACCGGTATTAATAGAATCTTCATTTTTTTTACATTCGTGGCACCCTCACCAAACATAGGGTGTATACAAAGTGGTTTGATGTCATTTGGAAGTTTTTTAAGCTTTGTGAACACTTGATGTTTCACCGATGATATCTCCGCGAGTATTGCACCTGACTTCATTTTTGACGCACATTCTTTGATTATTTTGGGAGTATTTCTGACTGGCACACATACCATTACAAGATCTGCATTAGCTACACAATCTCCAAGGTTGTTGCAGACTGTGGCTTTTATCGAGGGTTTAATAGAACTGATATTACTATCATAAAGCAAAAGCCTTGCTTCTTTTCTATTGGAAAAGTATTTCAAGAACCAAGAACCCATTTTGCCTCCTGCTCCTATTATTGCTATTTCTTTTATCATATTATCTAAATTTACAAGACGCCCATTAACAGATCTAATCCTTTCTCTAAAATGGCTTCAGGTTGACATGCAGAAATTCTGATAAATTGTGTATAGGAGTCACCAAAGCCGCTACCAGGTGCAACAGCTACTCCTAAATCTAGAAGAGTTTGTACAAGAGTAACATCATCAGGTTTTTCGTTTTTAAGCTTCGGAAAAACATACATAGCTCCACTAGGTTTGATAAATTCAAGCGACATTTTTTGGAGTTTACTACAAACAATATCCAGCCTTTTCTTCATAAGTTTAACGTTTTCTATAGTGTTTGTTTCCATAGCAGCTAATGCACATTGTTGCATAGGTTCCGCTACACTTGTTAGGGCGGTTGCCTGAATTTTCGCCATTCTGGCAATGATCTTTTCGCTTGCAATTCCATAGCCTACTCTAAAACCTGTCATGGCATGTCCCTTGGAAAATGATGAAATCATAATACTCTTATCATAACCGTACTGCAGGATGCTTTTGAAACCATCGAATGAATAATCAGCATAAACTTCATCGCTCAACAAATATAGGTTGTGATCATTCGCAAGAGAAACAATTTTTTTCATATTGTTTTCATCAATAACTTTTCCTGTAGGATTGTTTGGATAGTTTAGGATAACCATCTTCGTATTGGTATTTATCATTCTACTCAGTTCATTTACATCAGGGTTCCATTTTTGTTGTAAGGTCGTTTTTAAAATTTTTGTCTTGGCTCCAATAAATTCGGCACATTCTCTATAAGCAGGCCATGCTGGCTCTATATAGATTACTTCCTCTCCTGCCTTAAGCAGAGATAAGATCGCACTGAAAATAGCAAATCTTCCTCCTGCTGTAATGATTACTTGATTTTCTGTTACATATCCTCCAAATTTTTTTGCTATCACTTGACGTAGTCTCATAATTCCTCTAGTGTCAGTATAATGATATTGTTTTTGATCATATGCTCTATATAGAGCGTTTTTAACATTGCTTGGTGGCGGAAAATCTGGTTCGCCTACTTCCATATGAATAATTTTTTTTCCTGAGGCTTCAAGCTCTTTAGCCTTCATGAAAATAGCTAAGTGTGTTTGAGGTTCAGAAATATTGACGTCTTGTTTTTGCTGTAATTTAACAGATTCTGCTAATAAAATATTGAGAAGCCTTCCAGAGAAGTCTGGGTCAATTCCAAGCTCTTTTGATACTTTTAAAACTGAGTTTCTAACATCTTGTTCGGCCTTTTCATCCATAATATCGATATTTAGCTTGGTTTTAATTTCTCCGATCTTTTTTGAGACTAGCATTCGCCTTTGTACCTTCCTCATAATGTCTGCTGTAATATCGGTTATTTCTGACCGCAACATGTTTAACTCAGTATTGTCCTTGCTCGTTTACAATCACTTTTTTAATACAGGAGGTATGTAACAAGACCTGATGGCGTGGTCTGCTAAAACCATTGATACCACACATTCCACTATTGGCGGAGCTCGTGGTACGACGCATGGATCATGTCTTCCTGGAACACTTAGCTCAGTCTCTGCAAGACTTGATATATCAATTGTCTTCTGTGTTTTGGCTATGGATGCAGCAGGCTTAAATGCTACTCTGATTGTGAGCGGCATGCTATTTGATAAACCTCCCAAGACACCACCAGAATTATTCGTTTTGGTAACTATTCTACCATCTTGTTTAATATATATATCATTATTTTGAGACCCACGTTTTTTTGAACCACAAAATCCTGAACCAAATTCCACACCCTTTACAGCTGGAATACTAAAGATGGCTTTGCTTAAGTCTGATTCCAACGATCCAAAAATTGGTTCACCAAGACCAATCGGTAAGCCTGTGCTAATACATTCGATAATTCCACCAAGTGAATCGCCATCTCTCCTTGCTTCCATTATAGCAGACTTCATTTTCTCCGCTGTTTCAATGTCTGGACACCTTACATCGTTACTATATCTGTTCCTCTTTGATTCTTCTAAATTCATGGCTTTTGATCTAATGCCTCCTATTTCAATGGTGTAAGCAGTAGTTTCTATTCCCAAAGAATGCTTTAACAATTTCTGACCTATTGCTCCAGCCATAACAAATGTAGCAGTTAGCCTACCAGAAAACCTTCCACTGCCTCTATAATCTGCATAATTGCCATATTTTATCATTGCAGGATAGTCCGAATGTCCCGGCCTTGGTTTTGTCTTAAATAATTCATAGGGACGAGAATCTTTATCTTCGTTCCATATAATCAGACAAATGGGTGCACCTGTCGTAAATCCATTAAAAACTCCAGAAATGATTTCCACTTTGTCTTCTTCCTTTCTTTGTGTAGTAACAATAGATTGACCAGGTTTTCTTAGATCTAGCTGCGACTGAATATCTGATTCACCAAGTGGCAAACCTGCAGGACAGCCGTCGACCACTATTCCAATACATTTCCCATGACTTTCACCAAAACTCAGAGCGACAAAACGTTCTCCGATTATATTACCGACCATACTATTAGTGCAGTTTACTGTTGTTTTTTTCTATATATTGGCTTTTTGGACCAATTCTTAATCTAAAATC
>DASQWW010000081.1:0-5405 GCA_035640055.1 Nitrososphaeraceae archaeon
ATAAAGTGTATGGCATCGCAATTGGATAAAAATGTTCTCTAGGATTGGCTTATAACGCAATCCTTTGCTATTAAACACATATACAGTAACAAAATACATTTACTGTTTGGACCTCAATCGTCTATTATTTTGGTAGATTAATCTAATTCTTAATAAAAATGAGCTGGTAATCAACCAAAGCAGGCAGCTTAATCTCAAGAGCCTGGCTTGAGATGTTTTGCTAATTCCAGCCTCGTATCCACGACCTTAATTTGTACTTCTAAAAATTTTTTATAGTCTGCCAATAATCTTTCCTGTTCATCGTACCCTTCTTTTCGAATTTCAGCCATGGTATCATCAAATGTAGTAATTATACTGTTGATATTTGCTCCTAGTGACTGAATATCTTTCGTATCTATTGTAGTACTAATATCCATTGATTTGGACTTAATTTCTTGTGCAGTATTTTCTGTTACAGCTTTTGCCTTCCTACTAAAAGAGATGATTAAATCTTTAAGCGTTTGTCCTGCCTCCTTAGCTTTAGCTCTAAGTGGTTCTTCCTGTTCATCTAATACTTTTTTTTCTTCAACAATTCTATATTCTTTTGTTTGCGGTTGGTATTCTGTGAACCCCATTTCTTGGGAAATAGGTTCCTCTTTAGTTGACATCTTTTTCGTTTCAGCCATGGAGTCATTAGATTGAGGTTCGGTTACAACACTTGTACGGCTGGTAATTTTTTTCTGGCGTGAATGAGCAGATCTGCGTTTAGGTTGTTTAACCTTTGACCTTGCTGTAGAAGAGGATGAGGAGGATGATACTGGCTTACCTTTTTTAGCTGATCTTGACTTTGATTTTGCTTTATTTGAAGAAGAGGATGAGGATGATTTGGATCCTTTCTTCATTCTTATTCGTCTTTTAATAGGAGATGGATCTTTATTAGTATATCCGGTTTCCTTTTTGGAATCTAGTCTAGGCGATGGATGTAAAGTGCAATAGACTTTTGTTTCTTCTTTCATAATATTGGTGGAGCCATTACATGTCCATTTTGCCCCGTTTAATTGTGATAGCCTTGGAGATGGCGTCCACATCGTACCGTCGCCCTTTAACCTGGAAATGCCTCTAGAATCAGGATCGTCAGCAATACCACTGCCACGTCCTATTAATGTTTCACCTTTATTTGTTATATGCATAAAATTAATTTTCCATTCAGATGTTCCGTCTTCTTTCATTATTGTATCAGCTGTATCCCAATGTGTGCCATGATAAAAGTTGCCACTTACAGAACCTTTTTCATTAGTTTCCATTCTTACAAAAGTCTGCCCTGTTTCTATAATTTTTGTAGATGTAGCCTTCAATTTAATCAATAAATCATATTTAGATCTATTTACTGTAATCCTCTTAGGAAGTTGTTTTGCCATCATTTATTTATATTAAAGTAGAATCGGATATTCTTTTCGTCCTACATGCTTCATTAATCGGTTTTGAAATTCTATTGATGAATATTTGGCAGTTTAGTCAAATACATCTTCTATCCTACTAGCCTATCTTTCTAGCTTATCCAAGCTCAAACTGTTTGATAGTGTATATTTTCAATATAAAAAAGGTTGAAACTAGGCGGTCTTTATGACTTTACGGATTTGATCACCATTCTTTGCAATCTCTTCGTTCCATGTCTCTTCGGTATATCCGTGAACCTCTATGCCATGTTTTTTGGCATTTTGAAGTAGCTCTTCTTCAGTTTCTCCATACATAGTATGGGTGCAGACCGGGTCGCCGGCGTCTTTACAATTTATACTCAGTGTCATTTCATAGTAATACGTAATCGAATTTTAAAAGCCTTTCCATTTCAAAATTCCTTTCCCAATAACTCCTATTGTGCTAGGCGCAGTCAATAATGTTACCATTCTGTATATTGTTATCCAAGATATATATTCTGATTTGACCTTTTGTATAATGTAATAAATTTAAAGTGTTCTCTTATTATCTTTCAATTATTATAAAAAGAGAAGGAGGAGGAGAAACATCAAGTCCTCTGAACTCCAAGACTGATATTTTATATTGTAGCAAGACTTTTCAAAACATGGAAGTAACAATTTCATAAAAAACAATAATGATTTCTTAATTTCCTAGCTGATTCATTTATCTTATTGCTGAGCAGAATTAATCTGCCTGTCTCTGTTACTTTATAACATGGAAATAACAGAAATGATTGGGTGGGTTTTATTAGGTTTTGTACCTACTTTAGGAGGGATGGAGTTGGCTTGGAGAAAGAGCTGGGCCAATAGCAAAAAAAACATGTTAATGGATAAAGCAAAAGATCTAGGAGAAATGCGCAAAATATCAACAAAAGTTGTATGAAAGTGTGCATAAGGATGTTAAGCCAACAGTCTTATTGCTAAGGCATATATGCATACATTATTGTAAACTTATCCTTTGGCTAGATGTCACCTAAAAGTGAAAGGATACTTGAAATGCTTTTAGGATAAATCTATCAAGTTTCTACAATAATAATAATATCATATCAATATTATTATTGTAGGCGCTTCTAATAATCCTGCGACAAGCTTCTCAAATTCATTTCGAACATTTCCTATCTTGTTATTATACACTCTATACACGCCTACAATTATTGCCGGTTTTGAGAATCGTTTGTAAAATGCATATATTAGCATTAGTCGCGTCTGCAGATATATCAAACGTAGTAGTGTAAATTAATATTATCAGTGATCGCATTTCTAAGTATGTCGGTCCCTCATGAAGCTATAGTTGCAGCGTATATCTTTGTATTAAATTTCTTTATTGCTATGCAAACTGGAATAAGAAGGTAAATGACTTTTTATTTTCTCAGTTCATTATCAATATTAAGATATGAAGTTACAAGACTTTTAGACTATTGTTTAGAAAAAATTTATTGCACGGATTACGAATTCGAACACATATACTAGAAGAATGAAGTGAACGAAAAATCCAGTAAATGAAATATCAGAAGAGGATGCCAACGTATTCATAGATACACTCAAAAAGAAGAAGAATAATAAAAATGCCAATCATTATTATTCGAAGATTAGAGACTTGAAGAAAATGTTCCCTTCTTGTAGTAACATCAAGATAAACGCTATGCTTCGATATTTAGAGAGCTCAAAAAGGTTGATAATAGACGGCGATGGATATATCATATGGATTCATGATGATGATGACAATCCAAGCAAACTCAGCCTTTCCGATGTAGCCAACTTCAAGAATGATTTTGCGAATTACCTTAAGGAAAGGAAGATTGAGTAAAAAGAGACAAAGTCTGTTCAATTAGCAAATGTATAAAGACAGAAAAATTGAGCAATAATAATTTAAGAGCTCGAAAAAATTTATTGAGTGTATCAGCTATATGTCAGATAAAACAATTATTTTTAAATTAATGCACAGAGAGGGAATGATTAAAAAATAGACCAAGACTAGCTAAACTGCCGAAAATGGATGTATGTTTATTGCCTGCTATTTGTAAAAAGATGTATTTTTAAAGTATATCTCTGGTGAATAGGTCTTCTTTATCTACCAATACTCCTGATATCCTTAAATCTTGCACTTTGATAGTCTTGATCATTAGTAATGCAGCGTGGATACATTATTTTGATCATAGGCGCTGCACTTTTAATCTCAGGTATAATCATTTCTGTATTATGGGTCGGATCGTTTGCGCATTCATTTATACGTGAAAATACTATCGTAGGTGAAGTCTCTATTAAACCAGCTGAAATTGTAAATGTAACTATGCTAGTAACAGACCTAGGACGTCCTGTGTCATTAGCAATACATTTTCAACCATCATCTAATATTACCCTAAGGGAAATGGTACGAGATCCAAATGGATCCGTGGTAAGTTCAAATGAATTTACGGAGCAATTTTTTACCTCATTTAAACCAGATACTATGGGAAAATACACACTCACCATTTTTAATGTTGGAACCATACCAGTAAGCATAAGTGCCTTGTTTGGTTACCTTCCATTTGTTGCAGAAAATAATGATAGAATTGATTTTAATACACTAAGTGGAATAATAGTAGGTATAAGTCTATTTATTATCGGAATTATTGCTCTAATAGTCGGAGTCATAATAATCCTAATAGATAGAAGGAAAAGGGCAAGACCAAATACAAGCATAATTTAAAGTTAAAAATTTCGAAGAATATACTTTATTTATGAGAAAATAAGATGAAAGAAAATGCATAGATCCCATAATACAGCATAGTGCATAAAACGTAATTTATTCAAATACAAACTCTGTAGAGCGAGTCTCTTCTTGTCTCTCATATAAGGTTATTAAAGAGAATGTCACAGCAGTAACTCAGTTCGACTAGTACCTTTTGGGTGCTAAAATTGCAGAAACAAAAATAGGTCCAATTAATATTGCTGTCATAACGAACAACTGATATCAAAGAACATTATGTATTTGGATATTTATAATCCTCATAGGCATTATCATAAGGATGAGCAATAATAATGAATGAATTCAGACAACCATGTCAACGATGTGGTACTTGGGATGGTGTGGATGTCTACTTTGGTTTCATGGATAAGGAAACTTGGTTATGCAAAGCTTGTAGAAAAAAGATGATTTCAGGAAGGTAGTAGTTATTAGAGTTCTCAGACACAATTTCATGTCACTTTATGGCCTGTAAGAGACTTTATTGTCATAACCATCGTCACAAACTCTTTTTCTCTCTCTTTTTTTCTTCTATCTGCTGTGTTATTCTTTGTAGTTTATTTAGCTGCTATTCTTTTATGAGACTATTATTCTGATCAATCTACTCCTGCTATTGCTTAATATTTTTTAATTATTGGCAATCTGCATAAAATCAACTATTAAATATCTATACACTAAATATGTGGTAACATCTTATCAAAGAATCATACTTCTACATATTTTAACAAGTGTTCATATATACATAATATATATACATGTCAACAAAAAGGAGTAACAGGAGAAAAAAAAATTCTACGCTTTCTTCTTTCAAAAAGATAACTCCTGAGCAAACAGTTAAATCAGTTAAAGATACAGCAAAGAAAATTCGTGAAATATCTTCCTCCACTAGAAAAGCTGTAAAAACATTTCGTGAAAGTGGAGCTATACCAGAGATGGTTGAAGCAGTTCATGATGCTGCAATTGCAGCAAGGGATTCTACAAAGGATATTCGTGATACGGCAAAAGAAGTAAAGGATAGCCGCATAATAGAAGATACTGCTAAGGCTGTAGAACAAACAGCTGTGGCAGCAAACGAAACATTGCAGGCTACTCAAGATACATCCAAACAACTACAAAAGGAAGCCCCTAGGACATCTAGGGCTGTAAGAAAAGGAACACAAAGTGTAAATAAAACAGCAAAATCTACAACTCATCAAGCAAAGAGGATAGTTAAGAAAGGAGCAAGA
>DASQWW010000082.1:0-5200 GCA_035640055.1 Nitrososphaeraceae archaeon
AATTCTGTGCTTTATTATCTATAAAAACGTAGCCTGCCTTATGTAGTCTTCCTGTAAGGGATCCTGCTTGGAAGGCTAATGATGCATCTGTCTCTTTAGAAAAGGCTCTGTAAAGATCACCACCTTCTACATACTCTTCGATTAGTGTGGTGTCCGAGATTGAGATAAGGCGAGGTGTAGGAATTCCAAGCTCCTTAAGGCTTGTTCTTGTGCGATAACCTTCATTTTTTAATGTTACCTTTCCAAGGGGCGGAGGTTGAGAAGGATGTGCTAGTAGAATTGAGATTAATGTGTACGTTGATATTAAAAGATATTCATGGAATGCTTTGGTCGATTTATTTCGCTTAACGACTACTTTCTTGCCGTTTAATTCTTCTATTGAGATGTCTCTTTGCCAGTTAACGAAAAACATTATTGTCTTTATTAAATCAGTTTTGCAGTCATACTAAAAGTTTTCAATACATATAGGAGAAATCATCAATAATGTTATGAAGCTACACCAAGGATACATAAAGACGAGAAAATTTTTTACCTCTCAAAATGCCTCTGAATATGATTCTATTGTGAGTTTTTGCACTTTTGGGCAGGATTCATTATGGAAAAAACAAATTCTAAGGATTATTGACAAACACGATAGGATTCTGGATCTGGCATGTGGCACAGGAATTCTCTCGTCAATGCTTATAAATACCTCTGCTGGACACGTAATGGGTTTGGATTTATCATTTGATTATCTGCAAATTGCGAAAAGTAAAATGAAAAACTTTTTGGTAGTTAATAGTACAGCAGAAAGGATACCTTACAAGGATGAATCTTTCGATTCAATTATGTCCTCCTACCTAGCCAAATATGTGAATATTAAAATGGTTGTAGATGAATGCTGGCGTATTCTGAGACCTAACGGTATCATAGTTTTTCATGATTTCATTTATCCCAAAAACAGTATAATGCAGAGGCTCTGGGACCGTTATCTTAGAATCTTGAAAACTATCGGTTACTTTCTTGCCAAATGGGCAACAACCTTTCAAGAATTGAGCCAAGTCATAAAGAATAGCAAATGGGTCGAAGAGACAATAGATGCACTCAAAAAAAGGGGATTTAAAGATATTACCTGTAAACATTATACATTTTCGACAGCTGCAATTGTCTCCGCAAAGAAAAATGAATGAAGAAACTCGTTTAAACGAATGGTTTGTACCAAAATTTGGTCCAACAAAATTTCGTCTGATTATCGGTCTATTATTTCTGCCTTACACAGGTATGTGTATATCATTCGCATTGATTGGTTCGATGTTGTCAACCAACATCTTCTGGGATAGAGTTGCTAGCATTGCTCTGATATATGCATTGGCTCTTGGACTGTCGGCTCATGCGGCTGACGGCCTGGGTTCTAGAAAACTCAAGCCATGGGGTGAATACTTCACTAAAAGACAATTATGGTTTTTAATAATATCAGGTCTCGTAACCGCATATTCTATTGGGATTTATTATATAATATGGTATGTACCATTTTTATGGATAATTGCTGTTTTAGAAGGTTTTTTTGTTTTTGCCTATAACTTTGAATTGTTTGCTGGATATTTTCATAATAATTTCTCATTCGCAGTATCTTGGGGAATATTGCCTGTATTGGCAGGATTTGTAATTCAAACTAATTCAATTGGGACTCTACCTTTGGCTGTATCTCTCATCGCCGGTCTTGTAAGCTATATAGAAATTAAATTATCTAGGCCTTACAAGGAATTGAAAAGAAGTGCTCTAGATCAAAGTCACGCTAAAAAGTTGGAGAGGGGGCTTAAAATAACTAGCTTGGGAACTATAGCATTTACTATTATGTTAATCCTATACAGGATTGCCTTTGGATCATTTTTTTAGCACAGTATATGCATTATTATGAGAATCTATGGTGGTTGTTTTCATTAGCCCTAGAAAAGATTGTGCAGGCTGTATGTTAGAAAAAATTTCTGAACTTGAAAGGAAAGCCAAAACTAAAATTCCTTTATTCGAAAAAATCCTTTTAGCTGAAACTGGAATAGTAGAGCAGACACTAAGTATATTAATTAACTCTAAGATAGAGGTGAGAATTTTAAAACAAAAAGAAACAGATCTATCTATTGAACGTGAAGTATCTGTCAATAATAAAAAGACTGGTGAAAAGCTGATGCACGCCAAGTCAATGATTTTTACTAATAGTTTACCTTATGAAATAATAAACCAAATCAAATCAAAGGATCGGAGTATAGGAAGCATCATTACAGATTTTAAACTAGAAACTTTCAGAAAAATACTTGAAATAGGACATAACTCAAAAAGGGGAATTTTTTTTAGAACTTATCATATTACACATAATGGAGAAGTAGCATTTGAGATCAGCGAGAATTTCATAATAAAAAGGAAGGTAATAGTTACTTACTGAGTCCATGTAGAGCAACGTGAAGGAGGATGTCTATGTGTCCGTATCGGTTATTACAGAGGATTATAAATTAGAGTGGAATTATAATAAAAATATGTCTATTATTATTGATGAACTTGGTTTTAACATCACATCGTGGTTTACATCGTCTTCTTTGATTCAGCAGTCATCAAATTCATTCGATTAACTTGTATTATTAAGAAGTTGAGAATAGTTGAGCTAACAAGAGGTTTTTAATACTCAATCGTCTACTTTAGCGTTTAGCATTTTAAGATAAGTATCAAAATTTCTAATTAAAGTGTCTGATCTCAGATTCGAATTGTAGATGCCGGAATCGGGGTGGACTTTTTTCCTTATGTATCGAACAAAATGATTAATGTATGCAATATAAGACTTATCCAACATGTCAAGTGGTGGAGACTCTCCATATTCTCCAGGTAGGAGGTTTACTCAAGGTACCGCTAGGAGCTCAACCAATAATAACATTTACTGTCAGATTTGAAAAACCAGGCACCTATAATTACGTATGTACATTCATCCATGGATGACTGGAAAGGTTATAGTAAAGTAGTAATGATGCAGTAGCCTATTGCAGATGAGAAACTAAGATTTTCTTTTTCTTGTTTTTTGTCCTTTTACTAATCTATAGTTGGCTGAAGGTTTTCATTTAGTCCTATGTCTGATTGTAGCATTTTTGACGGAATTATTCTATTGACAGCTAACTTTCTCAGATCAATCCTATAGTAATCAAGTTTATCCGGATCGTATTTTTGCACGATTTCTATATTTTCGCCTGAATTTATTCTATTCATTATGACATTACGGTGTACATAACTTGTGACAAAGGTATATCCTATATGCTTTGCTCGTTTGAGAAATTCTAGTCTAAGAAGATGACCACCTGTTGACCCCCAATAACCTGGTTTGACGCTAATCCATTCCATATACGCAGTATTGTTTTTTCCCAAATTTTCATCATATGTCCCACGTCTAAGATGATAATTTTTTAATGGTCCACCTTTCACATAACCAACAATTTCTCCAGATTTATCATTAATCCTTAAGGTGATCAGAATTGAATCACTAGCAGAAAGTGTCTGTTTAAACTTCATTTCATCTATACGTATTGGTGTAGGTAATTCTCTGTATATATTTAGTACAGATTCTATTAGTCGAAGATCAGATTTCTTATTAACTTTTTTCTCTATGACTGGCACAAGGGTGATTTCAGCTCTTCTGATTGAATTTCTTATATTGATTTCTTCTTGCCAGGCATTCCTGAAGGATTGTATATTATTGAATAAATTGTTCTTGTATACATCAGCTAAACTGTCAACTATATATTCAAACATCTCTTTTTCTTCTTTTAACAAACTAAAATACCTAACAGACTCCTCATTTATGAGTGAGGGATGCCATCCTAATGCGTGTGCGTTGCGACGTGCAAGTTCCATAGCATGTTCAAAATTTCCAAGTGCATAACCGGCTATACGTTCTGAAACAGATAAAAACCAACCAAGTCGTGCATAGTGCTCTCTTTTTTGAGTATCGCTTTCAGCAATTCCAGCACGTGTAAATAATTCCTGCATTCTCTTATTTGCATGTTCAGCTATCTTATCTCTAAAAGGATATGCAGTTCTATGTATTAAAGCTATTATGATATCAATGTTTATTCCTATGTCGTCAATGAATCTTTTTATTCTGTCATCGTTTCTCAAGAACCATTCAACAGAATCCTCATGGGGTTTATCAAACTGTTTCAATGGATCATAGTCATGAAAAAGAGCGGCTACAAAGAGATATCTCATATCTTCTTGACTAAACTTGTTTCTAATCGTGACAGTATTATTGGTAACATTGGCTTGACTTTGGTATTGTGATTCCTCTGCCCTTACTACATTATTGGCTGCCAATAAGGTAAAATAAGCAGCTTGAAGCTCATGATCTATGTTATGATAACCATAGTAGTCTGAACCAAGTCCCTTTTTTGAAAACTCCGATACTGCATGCCGGAGAATCCTTTCAATCCATTTATGTTCTAGCCCGATACTTGCAGCTAAATTAATTATCTTATCCTTTAAAATAGACTCCTCAGCAATTCCAATGTTATAGCGCAACCACCATGGGAACAACTTAACTCGTCTATAGAATTTAGACTTCCATGATACAGGGTCTGCAAGAGGATTTTTTACTGTAGGATACAAGTGCTTATTTCTCCATTTTCTTAATGCTATTATCCATGTTATCATTCCCTTTGAGCATGGCCAATTGATTACTCCTCTAACTGCAAACATGTTAGCTTTATTATTATATGAATATTACAACTATTGTTGCGAAGAATTAATAAAAAGATCTATTTAATCTATTTATGACATTTATTTAACCATATATCGTTCTATTAACTAGATATTTTAAACTTGCCATACGATGAATTTTTTAAGAAAAAAAGGGAGATCTCATTCATCAGCTATAATATCTTGTGGAATGGGGAATGATTAACGAACACTACCAACAATCTTTCAGTGTGTACGTTGGTGGATATTAAGAAGGCGTTGTTACAGTTATTGTTCTTTTTGATTTTGAATTTGAAGTTTGTTTCGCTATTCTTTGTGACATTATTTGTGCGACTGCGCTTTGTATGTCAATACATATTCTTGCTGCTCATATCAGTCTGCTGCTATAGCTCCTGCTACGATTCCTATTATTGGTAGATTCTTTGTTGTTGTTTGGTTCATATCTTCTGTGTTCTATGGTCTATATTATTATTCTATTTGAATTAACGAAATT
>DASQWW010000083.1:0-3802 GCA_035640055.1 Nitrososphaeraceae archaeon
ATAGAAGAAAAAGAATGCATGATAAAATAAAAAGGAATTTTGGATCATCCTGTTTCATTATAGAAGATCTATAATAATATGATTGGATTTAATCATTGTTTATACAACCTGGCATAGACCAATATTAAAGCCTTATAAAAAACAATCTAACACTATCTTCTTGTTCCATTCAAAAGCAAACAAGCATCGATAGATCTAATAGGAGTAGAGATATTGTGGAAACAATTTATTATATAAAAAATAGTCTTATTAAGTCACTAAATATTAGGAGACATCATCATAAGAATCTAAGGATAATAGCTCCATATTTAATATCTTCGTATATAATCAAATTGTTAATTCATGCAACAATGGCAGATTTCATCACTGGTAGATGAAAAAAACAATCTTAAAACTTAACATTAGTGGTATAGACTTCGGTAGTAAATCTTGTCAATAGCGATCTCAAACAAATTTAACATAGTCTACTGTGGATTTCTTCCGATCTAACAGAAAGTATAATGTTGGAACAATACTTGTTCAAACCAAACATGCAAAAAGGAAAAATTTTTAATTTAAAGGTGAACAGAATCTATCTAAAATATGTTAACCTTAAACTAACATCTTTTGCAGAGATGATATTAACAGATATTTTTACTATACGTAATCTACTTAGAATTCGGAGCTTTGTTCATTAATTATTTTGGACAAACCGTGGATGTAATTATGAGCAAACGTGCTTATAGGTTGAGACGAGTACCATATACATCCAAGCACTTTACAATCATGACAAGTTTTAGCTATGGTCCATTGCGGAGAGCTCCAGATTTCGTCTATACTGTTTTCCAGAAGATTGTATATGTTTTCAGGTTTTTTATACTTCCAGCATGGAACTAGGACGCTGCCATCGCTATTAACAAAGAGACTCTTCCATACACCACACTCATCAAAAGTAGCGTATCCATTCTCTATTATTTGTCTGAAGTATTCAGTTGGAATGATTATACGAGGACGATTATGTTTCCTCCCGTAATCCAGGATACTTTCACATACCTTAACCATAGTCTTTTTATCAGGTAGCAAACTAAATTGTACGTCAGACCTATCCTCTACAAACGTAAAGGATACTGCATTTACATCTAACTCTTTCGTCCTGTCAAAATAACTTTGATTGATAAATTCTTCTGTGTTGTATTTTGTTATTACGCTATTGAAGTAATGTGGAACCTTTTTTTCAGCCAAAAGATGTAGATTGCCTATAACTTTATCATAAATCCAAGGAGGAACCCCACGTACTTTGCAGTATGGCTCCTCAAATACCGAATCGATACTGCAAACTACAAATTTAATATATCTCTTAAGTTCATCAAGATTAATCAGGTGTAGAAGAGAACAATTAGTAATCAACGTTACAGGCAATTTGAGACTGTAAAGGTGTTTTATAAGTTGGAAAAAGTCAGAACGACTCGTGGGTTCACCTCCTTCAATTATAGACCACATACAATATTTTGAAACATTGTCGAAGACTTTTTTCCACTGCTCTAATGTAAGATCTTTATTCTTAGCAAGTTGAAGTTGAGCTTGCTTATCACTATCACCAAAGGGACACATAGGACAGTAGAAGTTACAGTAATTTGTTAGGCTAAAAACAGCAATTAATGGCCTCCTTCTTCCTATGATTCTGTTACCAGTCCATTTTCCCAAAAGTTTGATCGTACGAATTGTATCTACGCTCATATTGGGAACGTTATTAAATTGAGCTTTTAAGGATTTATTGATGTGTGTATTTAAATGCATAATCTATCACCTTTTGGTATAAATTTTTGAATGTCGTGCTAAAACGAAGCCAGTCATACTGCTGGACCAAAGAGAGTGTTCAAAAAAGATGGAACATATTTTGCTTATAGGAAAATCTAATTGCTTCTTATCATAACATCATCTGAAATTAGCTTTTGTAACCTACCACCTGTTGTCTTAACGAAAAGGGCTCCATTTTTGTCAATACCTACAGCTACACCATCAAAACATTTGTGTTTAGTTTTTACTTTAACTGCCTTATTTAGCATGTCTGATCCTTCCTTCCATTTATCTATGATCTTATCTACATTTTTTTCGTTTTCCAATTTTAGATAGTAATATTCCAAGGTCTCAAGAAGTACTTTTATAAACTCAAATTTGTTAATATTTCTATCTGATAGTTCACTATTGAGGGATGTAACACCAAAAAAAGTCGGTGAATTATCAATTTTTGAGGAAATTTTTGATGCATTAACATTTGCATTTATTCCTATTCCTATAACTGCATATTTAATACTTTTATTTTGTACTGCTAAATCTAAAAGGATACCAGCAACTTTCTTTCCTTTAATCACAATATCATTCGGCCATTTTAACCTGGAATTCAATTTTGTTATTCTGTTAATTGTGTCTGATACTGCAATTGCTGCGGCAAATGAAATAAGTGTGCTTCTAGTGATCGGTATTTTAGGCCGTAAAATAACAGAAAGCCATATACCACCCTTTGGAGAAATCCATTTTCTGCCAATTCTTCCTACTCCATCACTTTGCTGCTCAGCTATAACTACTGTTCCTGCTACATTCTCTATATTTTCTGCCAAAGAAATTGCCAGTGTTTGCGTAGAACGAATATATTTATAAAATCGTATTTCATTGCCAATAAATTTTGTGCCTAATTTGGATAGTGGAGATACAGAGTATAACCATTTTGAATTAACTGTTGTAGGCCACCCCAAACCCTTTTTATAAAGCATATAATTATATTTATTTTAATATTTAATATAAATAATTATCAATGATAGAAACTGTTTGATTGAACCTATACATTCAATCTACGTGATCTTGTTATGAAGTGTTTACTTTCTGTCTATAAAGAAACTGATTTTTCTATTTTGCTCGTTCATTCACGATCAAAGTCTGTGTAGTTTTGATCTTATCGTTTTTTCTTATATGCCAACCGGTAGTTTCTTTCAATTTTTCCATTGTATCTGTATCGATCTTTAGAATCATATCATAAACTCCCTGTACTACATATATCTCTACCAATCCTGGTAAGCTCTTTAATTCCCTTATGATTTCATCTTCTTTCCCAAGTTCACAATTGACTAAGACATATGCCATGGGCATAATAAAATGTTAGCTACTGCGATAATAAATTCTTTAAATTGTAAATATTGAAGGCATGCAATGCAATAGTATTGCAATGATGCTAAGTCGTTCATATGCTTTGAAACATTGTATGTATCTCGACATAAAACGAAAGATAATTTACAGCTCATTGACTCCCAAGAATATATTGTGGTATTTAATCTTGAAAAAAATAAAGTCTGGTATCTTATAGCATCAACATTCCAAGACCATAATAATATTAGAGTTCATACGTCTCTATGCAAATGCCTTTTTTTTATCTCGATCTTGTCTAATGTGCTATCGA
Source organism: Nitrososphaeraceae archaeon (assembly GCA_035640055.1). GTDB lineage: Archaea > Thermoproteota > Nitrososphaeria > Nitrososphaerales > Nitrososphaeraceae > DASQWW01. The sequence continues at coordinate 3,431 of DASQWW010000083.1, forward strand.
TATAATCATCCGTAAGGAGTGAAGGTATCTTCAACTTATCAGGTTTTGGAAGGATTGAGTTTATCAAATATAGAATCTGAACCTTCTTGTCAATGTCTGGCTCATCTTTGCACTCATCAATCAGTTTTGAAACTATGTCTCTATAAGTTGTCATATATTATTCTCCTCGGTAGAAAAAACCTTCATTAGCACCGGCAAAACAATGTGGCACTTATTAAACGTGGGAATACTGAAGAGGGCTGTTGCTAGGAGAATATGATAGCATCTTTTCATACATATGTATAGATTATATAGTATTAAAATATTTTATACTTACGAATAATCTAAAGTATAAACTTATATTTTAGCTCCTTCATACATATTATATAACAC
>DASQWW010000084.1:0-12828 GCA_035640055.1 Nitrososphaeraceae archaeon
GATACCAAGTAGTATCGTAAGAGCCCAAAGTATATTGGCAAATGCAGAGACATGAAAAACCTTTGAAATTTTGTTGATAGGAGTTCCACGCAGCGCTAGAAAATCTAGAAATTTTGCACCTGTTATTACCGTAAGTCCTAATGGGAGATAAATTGATAAATTGATTGGATCTATTTTGAAGTAGAATATATCTGAAATAATAATGATATTCGTTGCAGCAAACATAGAGAGTATATAAGAGATTTTATATGACTGAGGATTTAGCCTTGTAAAAGACCAGCGTCTATGAATATTAGATACACTATCTAATCTAGAGCTTAACATTGATAGTCAGTCTCATACTGGAAACAGGATCCTAATTAGGAGAGATACACCAATGAGTCCTCCTGTGACGCCTAATACAACTTCAGGTTTTATTTTGATTCCTTTTGTCTCATCTTCAAAGAACCTCAGAAGACCTGCACTTGAAGCCGGCAAAGGAGCGTTCTTCTTCTTACTCATTATGAATGTAAACCTTATAATTATTAGAACCTTAAATATGTTCCGCCCAATAAAATATGAAGTAGTGCATTTATATGTTTTATATTGGTCCTAATAGCTTCTTTAGTTGTTTTTATTTTTATTTTTTGAACAATATTATTTTAAATAACATTTATTTTGGAAGATTATTAAATGTTCCATTTTTACTTAATAACAATAACATCTTGCAATATCTGTAGAAGCACTGAATTTTTCTAATACCTCATATTATGCTTTTGCTTTAGATCTATGTTTCACTAAAATGACATTTTAAATATGTCATTTTATTGTTTATCCTATGGCAAAAGTTGTTGTAGGAAAGACATCTGACATTCCTCAAGGAAAATTAGCTCATGTAACTGCAGGAGGAAAGGAAATTCTAGTCGCTAACGTTGGAGGAAAATACTATGCAACAAGTAATATTTGTACACATGCTGGAGCTGAACTTCATGAAGGTGAGCTTGACGATAAGGAATTGACATGCCCATGGCATGGCTCAAAGTGGGACGTTACAACTGGTAGTTTAATATGGTATCCACAGAAACTTGATCCACTTGGTTCGTTCAAGGTAAGTGTAGAAGATGGCAGTGTATATGTAGAAGTTTAAACATCACTCCATCACACTTGTAGCTCGGCTGCTGCTCATTATATCGATAGACAAGATAAATCCATCCATTTGCACAAGATGATGAAGCTCCCTTTGCTATTTAACAAGTAATTATAAATTGATAAATTTTCTTTTGTCCGTCGATGGAAAATTGTATTTATTACTGATTAAGGATTTATTTTTATGTTATTTATGACTCTTTTCGAAAATGGAATAAGTTTCAGTCAATTAACAGTTGATCCTATAATTCTTCCATTACTGATTTTACCTTTTGCTCCAGACTGATTGCTTTATCTAATCTTTAATCAATTCTGATAGTCGATATTATTCTCTTTGCATCCATTGATTCAACAGCGTGATGAGCAGCTTCAATTCCATTTAGGATATTAGCAAAACTGTTTGTTTCTATCTGTGTTCCCATAGGACTAAGTATGGATTTCATGTCTTCTTTTATTTTACGAATAGCATCAAATGCAGCTGCAATTTCTTTACTTATACTCGTACCTGAATTTATTGCCACATAAGGTGTAATACTAATTTCTGCATGTATAATTTATTCTTTCATAATCATATCGACTTTTAGAATATCTCATAAAATAATGTTTTGCTATAATTAATTTTTATAATAGAAGAACAAATGATAAGCCCGTTGAATATCGAAGAGTTCCTGACATCATTACCTCAAAACGTCGTAAGTGGCGAGGATATTTCTATTCCAGATAATATAATTAGAAAAATGTTTAGGACTGCGAACCTTCGTAAGACTGATATCTTCTATGATCTTGGATGTGGAAATAGTAATGCCGTTAAAATAGCTGCTAAAGAGTTCAGGGTAAAAAGATCTGTTGGCATTGAGATCAGAAAGACAGAGGTAATTGAAGCCAGAAGAAAAATTATCGGTATAAACAATGCTGAAATTATTAATCAAGACATCAGAAAAGCTGACATTTCATGTGCAACTATTCTTCTATTCTGGTTTACAGATCCCAATATTGTTGGAAAAATGATCAAAAGGTTTGAGGAAGAGTTGAAAACTGGCGCTAGAATTCTAACTATATGGACACCACCTGATTTGATGCTTCCTACAAAGGCTGAATTTCCATTTTTTATTTGTCGTAAACCATTCAAATATGCCAAAAATATAACAGAACAGATTGAGGCAATTTATGGAAACTCATGTATTGATTTTACTGCAGCTTGGTTGTTAGCTGAAAAATATATCAACGCTTTAGGAACCGTCCCAACCCAATATCGTAGGTTTGTTAATATCCTTGAGAGTATGGTGGTCTGGATAAATGCATGGAACATAGGAGTGGCGTGTGAGGATGAAATTCCTATGCCTGTCCAATCTTATATTGGTATATTAAAAACCTTTTTTAATATTGATTTATCTGATATGATTTCGAAGAAAGGATAAATGTTATTTACAAATTTATGCCATAAGTTAAAACATGAACCAATCAATTTAATTTATACTTCATCTGTAAAATGATTATTTGTAACGTAACAAATTTAGCTAGCTAAAAAAGGATCAATATATTTTAAAGGAGAAAAGAATCTCTACTTTTTAAGATGTTTTGCTGATTTAATTGTTATTCTTCTCAGACATATAGAACAGGTCGATTCGTTTTTGCCAATAAATAAAATATTTACAGGTTTATTATGGATGGATTTTTCTCTAAAGCCTATATCGCTTTAAGGACCTTTACTAGTTTTTTGCAAATCTACAATACTGATGAACCCATAATTTTCCCTTGTCGTCCTGCTTACAGCCATATTATAGTCATATATTTTTTTTGAATATTCCTTTAATATATTCATCATTCCGTCTAATGATTTGCTTACGTAGAAACCAGGGCAATCACCGGTTAGCTGAAAAGTTGCATGTATTACCGCTCTCCCTGCCTCTGATTCTAACCATGAAGAAAAAGGATAGAGCCAACATACACCGGGTTTCTCAGGATGGATTCCACAAGAGCCCTTTTCATCCAAAAATCTACAAGAGAGTGGTGTACCATTGTTACCTTCGTTCTCATCGACTTTTCTCTTAAGTGAAAGCATGCTAAGAGAAGTTATAATATTACTAGAGGCTCCTTGTTCTTGCCAACTCAAGGCTATTGTCTCCTTTTTCACGAACTCTACGTCTGAATCATATCTCATTTTTTTAGCTATAGTTTGGATGTCATCTTTGGTCAATGGTAGCCTGCCCTGTCGATCGCAGCAATTATGACAGTCTGGCCACAGACAGTTCCACAGAACATAAAGATTATCCTTGGTAAGTGTGGGAATATGAAATATAACCTCGTTAACTTTTACTACCGTATCACTTACGTCATTTCGTCTGCCAAGATGGAGGTCATATACTTCTGGATCTATTTTCCATCTCTTGGTAAGCATATCAAGGGAATCTTTGATAGAATTTTCGGAATTCAATGTATCAGTCTTATTAATTATAAAAGCCGTTGTTTAAATGTGTCTCATATGCAATGCAGAAAGATATCCAGAAAAAGAAAATGAAATCATCAGCAGAAGATATAAAATTTAATGAGCTCAAAGTCAAAGGAAAACATGCATCCTCAACTGAAAATCGCAGGATGGTATGGGAGAAAGTTGTTTGGCCTTTAATATTAGAAGTTAATAGATCGTTTTTCACATTAGATGAATATCATGTTAAGAGGGACGAGTTCTGTAGAGTTAGTAATATACAAGCTTCAAAAGTTGCAGGTGGTTTTGTATCATTATTGGTTAAAGGGATATTAGCTAGAGAAAATAATATCTATTCAATACATTATAGGCTTATTCCATATATGCGCAAGAGGGCAAATTTGGAATATGGTCTTGTAATTAGGGAAATCAGCACGAAACGGTAAAGTCAAATATCAGATAGGTTATGGACATGTATAGCTCGTGTGAAGCCCGGTCGAACCTGTTATATTCTTGATTGAAGCAGGTACCGAATCTAGTGGCCAATCTCCAATGGTAGGGCTAGGGATTTCAGGCTCTGGATCTCTAATAAGAAAAGAAACCTGGAGACAGCAGTTCGAATCTGCTCCGGGCTACTATTTTATAGCCTATCATTAAAGTAATGCTAATAAAACATGCGAGAGTAGAACTATAGGCACATGATTATTTTTCCACTCATCTAAACTTCTAGTATTCTCACAGTGCTGATTCTATAGGCTTAAGGTTGGTTTAGTTGTCACTGCTAAATAATGATTTCAGTATAGACAAGTAATGGGAGGACATACATGACAGAAGAATGCATGCCAAACGTAGAGACATATATACGCATGATAAATTACAGCGTATACATAAGGAGGAATAACAAGTATAGAATTAATCATTTGATTAATTAACTTATACTAGCAAGTATAGCCCTGGCAGTTTTAGCATATGCTCTTTTGTTACAAGTTCTGTATTCTCGAGACCTTATTTATTGTCAGTACGCCACCACCATCATCGATTGACATTAAACCTACTGCAATGCCACTAGTTCTATCCCTATATTTAGAGTTTATATCCTCCTTTCCTTTGACTTTCTTTTCTTCTAAAAATACCTTGATAGCGTTTCTAATCAAGATATTTAATGACTTAATCTGTTAGCTTTGAAACAATTATGAAGTTTATCAGCAACAGTGTATGTATGTATATGGAGAATATAGTAGAAAATTAATCATAACTCATTACAATAACTCATTACAGTTACTAATTGTAGATAACATCTTTGCATACAATCTTTTTATTCTTCTTTGTGTAATAATAGTATGGGTAGATACGGTGCAGAGATAGATAAGAAAGCAGCGTTGGCTAGTAGTTGTGTGGTTCATAAGCTGCTGTTTATGTTGCCTTTCTAACTATCTCAAGCCTATCTACACCTTTTGAGATTTTATAAAAAAATTGATTCCATTGACTCATTGCCTTTCTTACATAATACCTTTCCACGAAAGCCGCTAATGAAAGAAAAACAGCAATCTTAGAGCTATGATAACACTGTACAATATATTCAGCGTTTAGTCCAGCAGTATAGAAAGCAAGATTATCCTATAATTCATGTTATAAGGCTTTATCGTCCAGATGGCTCTAACGTTGGTTTATGTAGAAGACGGGCCATCGGGAATGGAAAGCAAGTAGTCATAGCTGGAAGTGATGGTGCAGAACTGATGGATGAACTTAAACCCTCACCCAATATTAAACTAAATTCAAGTCTACTACTTTCAGACAGGCTTCAGCAAATTGGGCCTATGGAGTGGATAATGTACAAGCCAAGATGGGGAGTCTTTACAATACGTCATTGGAAAAGTATCTACACAAGCTTGATGTTAATACAGTAGTTGTATGTGGATGTAACTTTCCAAATTGTCCTAGAACAATTATTTATGAAGCAAGTGAAAGAGATTTCAAAATTATTCTCGCTAAAGATGTTAAATCGATTATTTACGATATAGCACTACAAGAGTTAAAAAACATAGTTGTATCATTAATGAATACTAATGAATGTATAGTATGGCTTGCTGAAGGCTATCTAAAATTCAAGATAAAAGAAGAAGAGGAAGATAATATAGCCGTCAACTATACCTTTTCTGAATTTAATTTTTATACAGTAAAAAGGAAATAATTACAAAGGCTTTACTTTTATCCAGCCGCTAAACCCTAGAGAGGGCCTCTTTGATTAAATCTATCTTTCTTTATCCTAATGCTGCACCTAGTTTTGAGGAAGTGGACCAATAAAAAACCTTATTATTAATACTGTTGTCTCCTTCTCCGAGTAATCCTATTAGTAATAATCGATAGACTTAATTATTAAAATCTACAGCAACGTATGCTTAATAATTTATGAACCTCTCTATTATCTTCTATTGTAAAATTCACTTGTATCTGAAATGGATTGATGGGAACCAAGTACATCGAGTTAAAATTAGCATATACAGTTCATTTATTTTTTTGCATATATTCTGTATATCTCGGCGGTAAATAGAACGTTTTTTCTGGCTTTATTTTTAGTATAACCCTCTTTACATTAGGCGAATGGGACGGATACCTTTCAGCATTAAGATATCTCCTTGCCAGTCTATCGATGTGTTCATCTGCACCTCTAGTAGTTTGGTCAATTACCCTTCCCTTAATTGTTAACATGCTATACGGATTATTTTCGTCAATCATTGAAATTGATACTCTTGGATCCCTTGTTACATTTTTTTGCTTTATACGACCTTCAGCAGTATTTATTAAAATTATACCATTATCTTTTTCTAATTCTATCCATGTAGGTGTAACCTGTGGTGAACCATCTTTGTTTACAGTACCTAGGAATGCAAAATTTTTGCTTCTAAAGAAGTTAGCAACTTCTTCAGTTATTATGTTGTTATTATTATTCTTCTTTTTTGTATTCATAAGCTACTATGATTTACCAAGATTTGAATTTTAACCTTATTCTTCTTAGTTGTTGTTCTAAACTTAGGGATTGCTATATATGAGGTACTGGCTAATAGAGTATAAAATAAAACTGATTTCTCAACTATCTCAGATTCATATTCTAGGGAAAAAATTATAGGACAATGAAAAGTAACTTTAATGTTTTATCCATTTGAATAAGCAGTGTCTATCAAAGAAGGATGACCATATCTTATCATATCCTTAAAGGCAATTCTGAAGACATTTTACATTCTATATCAGAAAACCTAGAACAAAAGGGTAAATACAGACTTATTGTTACTTCTCCTCCTTACTATGGTCATAGACACTATGGTCAAGATCCGTATGAAATCGGTCAAGAAAAGACTGACAATATATATATCGAAAAATTATCTAAAATTTTCACTAGCTGTAAAGACCTTCTAACTGAGGATGGCAGTCTTTGGATCGTCTTAGGAGATAGTAGAAGAAGATACAGAAAGCTTATGATACCTCATAGACTTGCATTTAAGTTAGTTGAAAATGGTTATACTTTTAGAGAGGACGTAATTTGGTACAAGAAGAATAATATTTCTAGTAGCTCGAAAGATAATCTGACACAAGCTTATGAAACGGTTCTTTTTTTGTCAAAGAATGAAAAATGTTTTACTAATATGGATGCTATAAGAATAACAAGAGGTAATGAGGCAAGGGAAGGAAAAAACAAAACTCCACCGCCACATATGCTACAGTATAAACCACTGAAGCAGGACAAAGACAAGATCGCCAAGATCCTAGAGGTTATTCACTATGCAAAATGTAATACCTCATTTGACGAGCTTCCTACAACACAAGAAATAGCTCATGCGTATGGCTATGATCCCGAAAAATATTGTCCTATATGTTATCGTAAATTTAAGCGTCATGCTACGCGCAAAAGAATAGGTGATCACAAACACTATCCAGTTTTTGCCGCATGCAATCCAAGTGGAAAAAATCCGGGCAACGTTTGGGAAATTTCTACTAAAGCGCACCATGGAAATGAACATTTTGCGATATTTCCTGAGGATCTGATTGCTAGAATTATTAGCTTTACTACACAGAAAGGAGATTGGATCCTTGATCCTTTTGCAGGAAGAGGAACAACTGGAATAGTGTGTGCACAGTTAGGGAGGAACTTTACTGGGATCGACTTGTATTCTGAGAACAAACTGAAAGCAGAGAAAAATATTGCAAATGCTATTAAAGATAAGATTACTGTAAAGTTAGCCGGGTTTATATAGATGGCTATCACGAAACAGGATTTTAAATTGTTAATTCGCCGAAATGTTTATAAAGAAGAACTGTATTCCTAATAAATCGAGGAAATCGCCTTGATCGATTTAGTCGAAACAGACGAGGATTTTAGTCTGTCTGTTATAGAGGCATTTAAGCGAGGTTCAAGAAAGGGGCTAGCAGCTTCAAATTTATTTGAGTCATTCGGACTTGCCTCTAGTCCATTTGATACGAATCTTCTCATAAACAATCCTACTCTCATAACAGATAAAATTAAAAATTTAGTTAACAACCTAGCAGAACGGGTAGGCGCATGTTATCAAAGTCAAACGAGTCTTCTAGTTGTCAGTCCTGAAGGCGCAGGCAGAACAACAGTCTTGAAGCTGTTAAACGCTACCTTGAATAAAGGCCTTGATAAAAATTTTTCATCCTATATACACGCACCAAATGAATGGTCAGGTCTATCGCTTAAAAAAGGAAATGAAGATGATGGAGAGGAAGAGAGAACCGACAATTTTCAAAGATGGATGAAAGAGATAGATTTTTACAAAACAAGAATTGTCCTAATTGACGACGCTGATGCTTTTGTTCCCGTAGTTAACCAATATATGAATGCTCTCAAATTCGAACAATTACAAGTTCCAACAATGGTCTTTTGTGTTACTCCAACTACTCAAGCACAAATATCGAAAAGTGATGTGTTGAAGGAAATCTTTGCAGATATTTTCTGGATAATGCCATTTGACAAACACGATATAAGGGAAATGCTTGTAAAGTCAATTGATGCTGTAAAGGGCAATGCAAGTCCCTTTGAAGATTCTGCCATAGACAAAATTGCAGATTATTGCCTAGGTCTACCTGGCGCTGCGGTACGTTTAGCATTAGTTTGTCTAAAGAGTGCTTATCAGATTGGAATTAGCAAAGTAAACAAAACATTGGTCGAACGTGTGGCCTTAAACGAAGGATTTGATCTATCTTTGCAATTACTAAAGAAGGAGATCAAACTTGATGGCACAAAATATAATGTCGCCATAGAGATCTTAACTCAGTTCTTTATACGTGGCGGTAACGTTGAGAGAACTACCGTATTGTCTCGGTTTTCTGATATGGCAACTTCTACTCTTTCATATCATCTTAAAGATTTGATTAACAGTGGTATAATTAAACAGGAACGAATAGGATACAAAGTATACTATGTGATGTCAAAACCAGTTAGAAGTGCTCTGGAGATGATGAATTTACCTTCATTGGAGGCTAATGATGCTCATTGAGTAATGAAGGAAGAAGAGGTGAAGGAGAAAGTAGTATTGATGGCGGAGACGGCAGTACTCAAAGGCAATTACAACTACAGCAACGAGAATTTTCCTCTATTTACCCTTTTAAGATCAAGATCAAATCCACCGCTCCAAATATTCATGACCTCACTAACCTAATAGTCTCAAATGGATTTAGGTTTGAGTCAGGAGAAGTTGATCATTATCAGCCAGGTTTTGCCAAACCTTTGCTCTTTGACAAGGATATTTTGTTAATTCCTTTCTACGACATTTTTGAAGAGCATATCACTGAAGACGTGACAAATAAAGAAAGACCAGGTGAGATAAAACAAGAGATGAAAGTAACACAGACTCAAAAAGTTCAATATATTATTGATGCAAATATTTATGCCAAAGAAGGATTAGTATTCGTTTGCAGAGCCAATTCGTTAGACAATGCACAACAGCTCCTTGCAGAATATCTTCAAACAGTAAAGCTGAACCAAGATTGTATGTATAGTTTTGTGTATAATCAAAACTCTGAAATTCTGCAGCAGCTACTAAAGTCCCTTTATGATTACTGGCCAACAGGTCAGAGCCAAATTACATCAATTAGAATAGGAGGTAAGACAATCTCCGCAAGATATTCAGGACGAGGAAGTTATGATGTGAGACTTGAGGACAGTAATGAAGAGATCAGGAAGCGAATTGGATTAGCTGAAGAAATAGAGGATCTCACCTTAAAACCTCCTATAGCATTTACTGGAAGAAGTGGTAAAATGAGAACAACCATGGTTCCAAGGATTAGTATCAACGAGGTTGGTATGATCAATTGTAGAGCAAATATCAACTATGAAAACTTTGTGTTAATTAAAGAATTTGTTGAAGAAACGGTGAAGATAATTAATGAACTTCATAAGGGAAGGCATCCACGAGGTTATAAAAGAATAGAAGAATTTGCTGGTCTTTTATCAGCAAGAACATCATATGAAGAAGAAGAAAAGAACAATGAGAATGATTCTCATCCTGAGGCTTCCCATAAGATAGGAATTGAGGAGTAAAAGAAGATGATGATGATGATAATGGCTTATACCACAAGAACTTTTCAACCATATTTTGCAAGCATAAAAAGCATGAGGAAGAGGTACTTGTCGATTGAGTAGTAATAATAACAATAGCCTAATTGTTAGAGACCTTTACAAAAGTATCTCTCATACAAAAGCTCATCTTATACAGTCAAAAGAAATAGCTACTGCATGCATTTGTCCCTATTTATTTAAAATGAGTTACCCCTTCGGTGTGGTTGGAGGAGAACGCGATTATCTTGTCGCAAACACAGTTCATGACATAATGAGTCTGGCTATGCCAACAACGATTTTAGAGAATTGGCAGTATGGTGCAGGAAAAGATTTTGAGAGTATTGTTCTAAATATAGATAGAAAATCTGACCATATAATAGAAAAAGCAATAGCCAATGCAAAAGAAAGGACTAAGCTTGAAGGAAAGAGTATTCTTCCTCATACTTTTGAGTATGAGGTACAAGATAGATTTCATGGTCTGCTTGTTGGCCTTGCAAAACGGATAATGAAAAGTTATAAACAACCTAAACGTGCATTAACAGAAATCACTATCACCAATGTAAAAGAGTTCCAGGAAGGACGAATAGACGCTATTTTGGAGTTTGATAACGATGCAGGTTACGGCCTTATTGATTGGAAAACAAATGAAATAGATAAAGTAGCAAGTAGTGGAATAGATAGGTGGCAGCTTATCGGAAATTTTCTTTTAGCTAATTACCGCTACACCAGGAATGAAAATGACTGGAGCAAATGTCTATTTGGTTGCATAGTATATTATGAAAATGCCTATGTGCCACGTTTGCCACTAAAAGAAGAGACAATAAACAAAGTTAAAAATGAAAGAAAGTTTGCATATGAAACTCTCTGTGGAGGAAGAGCACGTGCTCAAAAACCTGCATTTTGCCCTATATGTGATAGGGATGGAGAGACGTCAGCTGATTGTCGCTTTTACCGTAAGGATACTAAATTGGCTCTGGACGGGAGAATACCTGACAATTATGCAAATATTAGACGACATTTGATAAAGAGACGTTACTTGGTTTTAGATGAGCGTGCAGAGACACACAAACACAAGTTTGTAATTAATGCCATGATTGATAGGTTTGGAGAAAGAGATGCTATACGACACCTTGAAAATACTGGTGTTACGCATTCAGGATATAGATTGCACTCGATTAATGATAACTCAATTACGCTTATGAAAGATACCGATAATGTTATAACATTTCTATTAGAACCACGCAAAGTTGTTAGAATAATAGGAAAAGAAGAAAAAGAAGGAGGTATTCCCATTCTGGCCTGTGTAAGTGAAAAGGGATTTGTAAAGGAGGTATATGATACCAGATTAGTAGTAGAGCTTGATGGGAAAATACCTGCTGAACGTGCCAAACAACAACTCATGAATCTTCCTCTAATAATTATGCCAGATGAAATTAATCTCACAAGGAGGGTTCTAGAACCTCTCCATAGATTTCATAAATTGGCTGCAGAAAAAATGTTACCACCGGAGATTTTTAGTGATGACAACATTGTCTCTTGATTCAGAACAACAGAGAGTACTGGGTTGGCGTATATCCAGTAAGGATGTTGCAGCTGTGGTAGGGCCACCAGGTTGTGGGAAAACAACTGTAGGTAGCGGATTAGCTGTAAAGTTGATTGCAGAAGGTATTGCTAACAGAGTACTCTTGGTAGCATATACTAATGCAGCAGCCAATGAATTTGGATGGGAGCTTTATAATATACTTGGTGCAACAGCCGAGAGACTATGCTTGAGAACAGGTAATCCAACTGGTATGGATCCTTCTCTCCCAATTCCTTACAGTAGATGTGCGGACGATATTTTGGCCAAGAGGATCATCATATCGACTAACTTATCGCTTAAGAGATTACCCCCAATGAGATTTGATAATATGATAATCGATGAAGCAGGTATTGAAAGACTCGAACATTTACTTTGGCCATTTTGTTTTGGAGTCAATAATCTGCTGCCATCATCATCATCATCAGCATCGTTACCATCACAACAGCTGCGTATAAATAACACCAATCAAGAAAACATGAAGCCTGAAAAAATTAATGATCTTATGGAGCTAATAGCAAAATGTGGCATTGTTGCTACAGTAGTTGGGGATCCAAAACAATCAAGACCCATTAGCCCTATCCATCTAGATTACAGTGCAATTGAATATGTAATGAATAGATCTCCTTATGATATATTGCATATCTCCCATCGTCTTCCAGACAAGCTCTCTGGACTCGTAAATGAATTTGCAGACTATGGAGGTTTGATATCTGCACCAGACGTTGCTTCAAGAAGGTTAACTTTGGATCAAAAGCCAGATATAGAATATCGCGATGTAATTCAACCCACTGAAGTTACAACATGGTTGGATATTGATGGTAAAGAAGAGGCAGCAGGACCGACATCTTGGGCAAATGATATGGAAGCTAAGGCATGTGCAAAGATTTGTAATCATTTAACCAGCCTTACTCGTAAATCTATTGTTGTAATAACTAGGTTCACCGCTCAAAAGCAACTGATAAGAAACTATTTGCAAAAATTGGGACATAAAGAGGATATCAAGGTTACTACTACTACAGGTGCACTAGGAACTCAGGCTGATATAGTTTTATTTTCATTAGTGAGAAATAATCCAGATAGGAATGTGGGTGCAGCAGGAACATTACAAGATCTCAACGTAGC
>DASQWW010000085.1:0-6621 GCA_035640055.1 Nitrososphaeraceae archaeon
TAATAATTTATGTTTTGATAGTTTTTTAGCTCTGATATAATCTACATAATAAAATAGATATGTGCGTTCATTTATTTTTAATATCCATGGAATAAAAGACTCATTTTTTCTGCTTTTTTCACTAATTTCGAAACCTGAATCTTCTACTAACCTTCTGAAAGATCCAGCATTGTAAGTTTCCTTAGGTTGTGGATCGCGGTTAAAGTCATAAGGATCTGTCAATATAACATCTGCATGAGGTTTTAATAGCCAATGTATAGAAGATAACAATTCCTTTGGTTTAACAAATTCCACAAGATTAAGAGCAAGTATTATATCGAATTTCATAGGATTAAATGGAGAATGTAATGAATCAGCAACACAAAACTCAACATTTTCTTGCTTTGCTTCGTACATTTTTTTTCTAGCCTCCTTGATAAAAGAGAAGGATAAATCGATCCCGACTACAAATGCATATTTTTTTGCCAGCTGTAGAGTGCTATATCCCATCGAACAAGCCATGTCAAGTGCTACTCCATCCAATTTTGGAGCTATTTCATGGACAACCCTATTATAAACATCATTTGGTTTGAGGCGCCATCGTAGCGTGCTAAGAAATCTGTCTTCTGTAGAATAAGCATAGTGAGCCCACCTATAAGGGATAAACCAGCTGCCACCTTCTTCATATCGATCATTTTTAACAGAAGACGATAATAACTTGGTACCGCTTTTTTTGAGGTAATCTTTCATTTTCTCCGTTTTGCTGTTTAGGAGCCACCTGCCATATGTAGTCGATCTACCTTCAGCATATTTCGAGAAATCCTTTACTGTAATTGCTACCCCTTCAATTATTGGGTATATAGTTCCACAGTAATCGCATTTTAGGAGACCCTCATTACATTCAGTTTCATCTATCATCTGAAGGGTTTCTAATGAAAGGTGTAGTTGTTTATCACTATGCTGAAGACATATCAGATGACTAGCAAATTGGGTTTTCATTTATAATCTACGATTAACGGCGAACTAATTGAACGCTAACTACAATATAACGGGTATGAATTTAGAAAAATCAAATAAAGGTAGTAAATCAATTCAATAGAACATTAATATAACTCTTACACAGGGAGTAAAGCAATTATTTATGTCTAATGAAAGCGTTGATGTTACTCAATACAAATGGGGAGTAGCTCATATATTTAGCAGTTATAATAACACTCTTGTTCATATCACAGACATCAGTGGCGCAGAAACAATTTCATTTAGTTCTGGAGGAAGACATGTGACGGCAGATAGGTATGAATCCTCTCCATATGCTGCAATGAAATCTGCAGTTGCAGCAGCTGAGGTTGTCAAGGCTAAGGGAATTAATGCTCTTCATATACGTGTGAGGGCTGTCGGTGGAGTGGGTCCACGGATCCCTGGTCCAGGAGCTCAAGCTGCGATTAGAGCTCTGGCAAGAGCTGGTTTCCGAATTGGTAGAATTGATGATGTCACGCCAATTCCACATGATACTACAAGAAAGCCTGGGGGAAGAAGGGGGAGAAGAGTATGATATCTCCTTCTGCAAATACTAGGCTTTAGTTTCATGTACTTTAAGGAAAAAAGAAGAAACAAGAGAAAATACACAAATAAAGTATTGCTAATATTAGCATCAATCATGGCAGTAGTAGTACCGATGGCGTACGTACATACAGCAGTAGTACAACGACATCCTTTCACAAATTCATCACGTAAAAATAAAACATCATTTATAACATCCAATGTTCAGCAGAGTCAAGGTTTTATAGTGTAAATCAAAAAGTTTGATTTGTTGTAGTTCTTGTTCTTATTTCTGTCAACCTCTTTTTGGTTGTTGTTCTCCTCCTTGTTTATCTAAATGCTGATCATCATAGTCAGCTTTTTCTTTTGATTCTTTACTATTACTATCTTCTTTGAGAAAGCATGTAGAACCTCAAATGTTAATCTCATTTCATTTCTGAAGCGATTTTTATTTGTGCTTCACAATTCCTTTTTTTTAGTTCTGTGTTTAACCAAAAAACAAACTTTTCTTCAAATTTTTTACCCTTTGAACTATCTATTTGATTCAAATTGAGTTTGTATAATTTTTCTACAAACTGCCCAGAAAGAAATAGCTTGGCAAAATACCAGCCTGCAGTGAGGACAGGCTCATCTAAAGCAAAAGCATTATGGAGTTCAGTATCTAAATTAGACATTTTTAGGTAATCAAACAATAGTTCTATTGCAACTCTAGAATCATATTCAAAATTGATGGTTTGAAAATCAAGGATAAAAGTGCCAATAACTGTCATGTTTTTACTAGGTGTCAGTCATATCTTCATTTTCTTGTTTTAGCTTATCCGAGAAGGAAACTAATTTACCATGATCTTCAATTTTTATAGTAGTATTTAATCTGATGTTCATACCAACAAAGCGAAATAATGCCAATAATTCGCCTCCTGATATCCTCTGTTTAATCTCACCATTTTTGATTAATTCTACAATTCTTCTAACCATTGCCTTTGTCTGAGTTGGAAATTGAGATTCTGCTAGATTTAGAACTTCTTCACCTCTATCATATAAATAATCTAATATGAATTCCCTATCTGATTTTGATTTTATTGTTTGTTGTTCTCGTTGTTTTTTCTTCATTTCCTCCTTTTGATGAGCTGCTGCTTGCTCTCGTAACGCTTTCATCTTTCTAGCCTTAATAGCTGCAATATCTGGATCTTCTCCTTCTTCTTGCTTCTTTTCTGACATTAACCCTTTATCACCCCAATTGGAATTAGTCTTACTACTTTGGTAGCTATTCCGAGTGAGTGCGAGACATCAACAACTGCATCTACATCCTTGTAGGCGTTGGGTGTTTCTTCTACCACTCCTTCTCTTGTTAATGCCTTTATATAGATACCTTTTGATTCCAATCCACTCCTAACATCTTCTACAGTATAACTGTGCTTTGCCGCAGATCTTGACATTATTCTACCTGCACCATGTGCAGTAGATCCGAAGCTCAAATCAAGAGATCTTTTATTGCCCAAAAGAATCCAACTTGCAGTCCCCATAGATCCTGGTATAATTACCGGCTGACCAATATCATGATATTTATCAGGAATTTGGTCCATCCCTGCAGGAAATGCTCTAGTGGCTCCCTTTCTATGGACAACTAAATCACACATTCCTTCCCCTTCAACCTTATGGCGTTCCACTTTGGCAATATTGTGAGCTACATCATATACAAGTTTCATATCGAGCTGTTGCTCGCTCATTTCAAATACTTTTTCAAATGTCTTTCTTGTCCAATGAGTTATAATCTGTCGGTTAGACCATGCAAAATTTAAAGCAGAAAACATTGCCTTACGATAACCTTCACCTTCTGGTGAGAGATTTGGGACACATACAAGTTCTCTATCTGCAAGTTTCAAATTATATTTTTGCAAAACGTTTTCAGAAATACGCAAATAGTCGCTGCAGACTTGATGTCCAAATCCCCTTGAACCACAATGGATTAAAATTGTCACTTGACCTTCTTGGTTGATATCCATAGCCTTTGCGGCCCTTTCGTCGAAGATTTTGTCAACTTTTTGTACTTCGAGGAAATGATTTCCTGAACCTAGACTGCCTAATTGAGGTGCACCACGTTTTCTTGCGATATCTGAAACACTGGTGGGGTCAGCACCATGTATTTTTCCCCCTTCTTCACAAGTTTCTGCATCTTTTTCCCACCCGTAACCATGTTCGATGGCCCATTCTGCGCCTTTTATAAGTAACTCATCTAGTTCTGATTTGGTCAGTTTAGCCGCGCCCTGGCTTCCAACACCTACTGGAATAGATCTAAAGAGTTCATTTATAAGAGATTTTAAATTTGGTTTTAATTCTTTTTCAGTTAGGTTTGTTCTAATCAATCTGACACCACAATTAATATCATATCCAACCCCACCTGGACTGATAACACCTTCTTCTAAGTCGGTTGCGGCTACTCCGCCTACTGGAAATCCATAGCCTTCATGTCCATCTGGAAGAACTACAACATGTTTTTTCACACTGGGTAACATCGAGACATTTACTGCTTGAACTATGGTCCTATCCATAACCATTTTTGAAATGAGGGAATCATTAGCATAAATTGTAACAGGTACCTTCATACCCTTAGATTCGTTCTTTTCTATCCTGAATTCAAAAGAACTAATTTTTCTGACCTTATGGTTACCACTTTTTGTTACTAATTCACTCATTACCATTGAGTTCGCTTTGAAGTTATTATAAGCCTTCCTTCACAGGATAAACTCATTGAAGAACTCTGATCATATAGTTGCTGGAGAAGAATTTTTAACTTTTTATTTACTTCGTGAACGGTTGAAATTTGAACTCGCTTAGATCGGTAAAATATTATCATATGAAAAGTTAGTAGCAGCTTATTCATCTTATTAATAATTAATAACATACGTATTAGTCAACTGAGAATACTGACTTATCATCATTATATGCATATATAAAAAACAACGCCCATGCTGTGATTTATTCCTTCTTCTTCCTCTTAGCTGCTACTGCTGCTCAAAATGATAGAACCTCAGAACTAGCATGATCAGGAAATTAATGCTCGATAGTAGTAGCAAGCGCCAATTAATAACATAAATACCTCTTAAGAACTGGTCTTATGCTAGGATAATAAGGGTGCCAGATTTTAATACGATTAGTGCTCTTGTTATAGCTTTAGTTTTGTTTAGATCGTCTTATAGACTTCAGGATTTGCCACCCTCACTCCAAGATGTGGCCAGCAGAGCTAAGCTTGTTAATGAAGTAAATGAGAGAATAGGACGTCGTATCAATTCTTTTCTCCAATGCGTCCTATCATGAAGATCTATCCTGTTTTGTAGATGTTAGATCATAAAATGATTATAAAGTAATTTTTTTCAATCCAAGAGTTACGTACCTATATTAGCGATTAGTATATACATATACATTACTGGAATGCGATTTTGGAGTTAGATAATATGTGATTTTCATATCATCTAAACAACTGCGAAATATTTTCTAGGATCTTATTTAGATCTTGTTTCTTTTCTAATATATTGTCCCATGGATTTACTGATTTTTTGTTAAGTATGTCAGGAACATTTAGAATAGTATAGTCTGTTGGAAGCACATTCGATAAATCATTCCATATAATAGGCATTGATATGGTCGCTGATTCAGTTGGCCTAGCAGAGAAAACTGATGCTATTGTCTTGCCTCTAGCGTTTTGGTTATGGTCAAAGAAAACTTTACCTTTCCTTTTTGTGGTATCCCATTCCATTGTAATTTTCTCTGGATATCGTCTGACCAAAATATTTCCCACAACCTCTGCAAAAGCTCTAGTCTGTTCGTAGCTGTACAGGTTAGCGATAGGAACAAAAATGTGCAGCCCTGTTCTTCCTGATATTTTTATAAATGACTCAATTCTCAAATTGTCAAAAAAATCTTTTAGAAGGTATGCAACATCAACTGTAGCCCTAAATCCTTTATGATTGTATTCTGGTTCTTGACCTTTAACCTCATATCCTGAGTAAATATAAGGATCAAGGTCGAAGATAATAAAGTCAGGAAAGTTCAGACCACATTTCTCTTCATACAATATATCATTCCTTTCTTGACACAACTCAAAATCATTTATTCTACTATACCATGGATGTATCTCTATGCAGCCTAGATTAGCAAGCCAAAGAAGAGTTTCTTTATTATTGCATATAATATAGTTTATAGTATTGCTCTCTCTTGATTCAGAGTAGATTTTTGCAGTTTGTACAAATGATGGTGTATTTTCCTGGTTCCAGTTCTTATGATAAAAGGATTTTCCTTTTGCCCCGTCAGGATATCTACTGAGCGATAATGGTCTATCTTTGAGATATGGTAGGATAAAAGAACCAATCTTATCGTAGTATATGATCAAGTCTTTTTTTGTAAGTTGTGGATGAGTTGATGTTTTATCCCAGAATATCTTATCAAGATTAGAGAAGGATGAAGAGGAATAGACATTATCTCTGTCGGCTGGTTTATTTACCAGGACTTGTTCGTTAGGTTTTTTGGATTCCTTTAGTTTGACTGTAGTAATATCTTCTAACACCTTATCAGTAGGTTTTTCTCCTTCTATAGGGCAGTCCTTAGGTGCTTTATCTTCTCTAAATCTAAGAAAAATTGGAGCTCTCATGATTTTTTCACTAGTCCAATCACTAAACTTTACTTCTGCTACAAGCTCTGGTCTTATCCAGACAGGAGGCCTATTTGTATATGGTACATAGTCAATTGGACATTTTTCAATCCCCATTGCCTTAAGTCTGGTATATACTTTGTCAAGTTGAACAAAATCAAATCCACTTCCAGTATGACCGACAAATCTTAATTTATTATTCCTAGGATCATAAACTGCTAAAAGAAGTGAGCCAAAGTAATTTTCTCTGTTTCCTTCTCCTCTAATATAGCCTATGACGACACAGTCTTGAGTTTTAATATGTTTAATTTTTAGCCAATCTCTAGATCTAATCCCTTGTACATATTTACTTGATTTATGCTTAGCTATTAGCCCTTCTAATCCCATACTTTTAGTCTTATCAAAAACTTCCTGGCCTTGCTCTTCAATAAAGTGAGATATTTTTATTCTTGCATTCT
>DASQWW010000086.1:0-28274 GCA_035640055.1 Nitrososphaeraceae archaeon
TACATCTCACAAAAGTAAAATCGTCAGATAATTCTGCTGCTTCGTTGCAATCAGGACAACGTATCTTCATCTAAATAATATAATAAACGGGGTATAATAATAATGTTCAAACATACGCTTGTCATCAAACTCGAGAGGAAATTGACAATATAGACATTCTCAGAAAGATTTGAGAACTGGAAGAAAATCTATAACACTACAACTTTAGAAACAATCAAAAAATTAGTCAAAGGCTAGAACTTTGAATAAAGATAAATAGCCATAGTGTGGAGCATAATTTTCAAATGACAAGAACATGTGTTAAGTGTAGCAAGGTCTTTGATGAAAGTACAGTTGATGATCAAGATGCCACAAAATATCCTTCCTGCCCAGAATGTTGGAAAGAATGGACAAATTATGCTGTAATGGTTATGAATGAAATGAGATTGGATATGTCACTCCCGGAGCATAGAAAAGCGCTCCGAAAATATGAAAAAATATTTTTCGGGTTAGAAAAGTCAGAAGGAGAATTCCAAAAGAATCCGGATAGAAAGCCTTAGTAATAGTCTTATTCCTATTAACAATCTTTCTATAAAAGCAATAGAGAAAAGTGAAATTTTTTATGAGACAGTTTTAATTTGAAGTAAACCATGAGTGTCATATATATATATTTAAGTACCTCGATCGTCTCCCAAATGGATCTGTTTTAACAATTCTCTAATATTTAGCCCAATTCGATCGACAACCTCATAAATTGAGGCTAATCCGGCTGGTTCCCACGTACGAGTTTGAATAATACAGGCGAAGTTTGTCGCTTTAATTGAAATTTCTCTCATCTCTTCCTTGATTATATTATCGGCAAATGAATTGCAAAGCATCTTATCTTTAGTCAAAATTTCTGCAAGCACTCCGCCACTCCAACCTAGTTTGCATATTATTCCTTTACGTAGATTAAAGTATGGGTATGCATCTAACAACTTGTGAGCATTATCGTCGTTTTCTGTAATATACTGGTTTTCTATTAAACAATAAACATCGAAAAAAGGACCTATTCTAACGACTTCCTCAATTCCAATATAGTCAATATTTCCGTTAAATATCTTGATAAAACCACCCAGATTAGATAGCCATCTCTCAAAGTATGCACGTCTAGCATCTGATATGTCGGAGATTAAATTTCCAATCTTGCAGTTAACACCTAGCAAATGCAATTCATCAACAAATTCACAGACTTGAAATACAGGCAATATCCTTTCACCACCTTAACAATTGGTTATAGTAGTAGAAGAAGAAAAACCATAGGACATATTGTGTGATTGTATCTGAGGGATAATAGACTAATGCGAAATGTTCCTTATTATTATTATTATTGAAGGAAATCAAATTAGATTGATCAATAATTTGTTAGAGAGAGACTGTTAAATCTTAATAGTATTGTCTTCTTCGAATAACTTTACCAATGTCCTGATGCCAAAGCCTGTTGCACCCTTAGGATTATAGCTCCGTTCATATGTCCCTTCCTGAGTCCATGCTGTTCCTGCAATATCCAAATGTATCCAAGGAAAGCCCTCACAGAAGTTAGATAGAAATGCCGCAGCTGTTATTGCACCGCCTGGTCGTCCACCAATATTTTTTATATCAGCAACAGTACTCTTTATCTGTTGTTGGAATTCATCGAATAATGGAAGCTCCCACATTTTTTCACCAGTTTGTTCAGAGATCTTTGTCAATATATCTATAAGATGTCTGTTTGTGCCAATAACTGCTGCTACGTTTGCCCCAAGTGCAATAATACACGCTCCAGTTAAAGTTGCTAGATCAATAACTGCCTTTGGATTATATGTGGCGATACCATACCCCAAAGCATCAGCAAGAATCATCCTCCCTTCTGCATCAGTATTTAGAACCTCTACTGTTTTGCCGTTATACATTTTGATAATATCTCCAGGTCTGTAAGACGAGCTTGAGGGCATGTTTTCAACAGATGGAATAATGCAAACAATATTTACTGGAAGCTTTAATGATGCGACAGATTTCAAAACTCCTAACACAGTGCATCCACCGCATTTATCATATTTCATTTCATCCATTTTATCACCTGGTTTTAAAGAAATTCCCCCTGTGTCAAATGTAACGGCTTTACCAACCAAAAGATATGGCTTCTGATCTTCTGCAGCGCCGTGGTACTCTAAGATTATCATTTTAGGAGGATTATTACTTCCTTTTCCAACTGCAACGATTCCGTCCAATCCAATTGATTCCATTTCATATCGTTCTACTACTCTTGCTTTTATTGAATATTCACTTGCAAGTGATAATGCTAAAGAAGCTAATTGTGAGGGCGAGCACTCATTTGGAGGAAGATTGCTTAAGTCGCGTGCAAAGTTTACTGCTTCAACTATCAAACCCACTTTATCTGCAATGGATTGGAGCTTGGTCGTTGATTCAGATTTAACTAGAACGGTAACCTTATTGAGCATTGGGAATTCCTTTTCTTTGCTGTTCGTTTTGTACTTATTAAACGAATAAACAGAAAGATAAATACCTTCAGAAATTGCTTCAATCATCAAATCTATATCCAAGATAGAAGATAACACAATAGAAAACTCTGTTATTACAAGTTCTTTTGCCCTTAGAGTTGCTTGTCCAGCGATGATTCTTGCACTCTCATTTGTAAATTTTTCTCTCTTGCCTAGACCAATTAACATAATTTTTTTTATTAATCCTCCGTGCATGATGTGTAAAATGAGGCTGGACCCAAAGCTACCCTTGAATTCTTTATTTTCAAGAATTTGTTTTATTGTAGAAGACATAGCTGGATCGAATTCTTCTGATCTTGGAAATTCCTTTTCATCTTCACAAACACCGATTACTAAAAGTGAAGTTTGTTTCTGATCTATTCTCGCCCTTTCTACTTTGACCTGAACCATTTTTGACATTTAAAAAGCAAGGACTTTATTTAAATTGTTGATTACTATAACTTGCCTGTATCCTTCTTCTTATACAAAATAATAGACATATACTTCTTATTATTGTCGACGTTAAAGTATATCATCTAGTTAATAATCTTGTGTAAAAAACTGAGGATAGTGAGAAGAAATTACACATCAAATATATATCCTTGCTCAGATCCTTAAACAAGGAGGAGATTAAGTTTATAACCATATCTTTTTATCTTCCCACTGATCTTTGCCTTTTATTATCATCATGACATCATCATCACCATCACCAATGCCAAAACTATCGAATGGTTGTAGTTATCATGACTTTTAACATGCGATATCTCGATTTGAAAAGGAAAATACGCGACGTCCGCATGCTAGCTATTCAAGGTATCGCAGAAGCTGGGTCCGGACACCCGGGTGCGTCATTTTCTGCGGCAGAAATTATGGGATCGCTTTACTTTAGAAAGATGAAACATGACCCTTTCAAGCCAGATTGGGATGATAGAGATTACTTTGTAAATTCAAAGGCTCATTCTGCTCCCGGTTATTATGCAACCATGGCTGTAGCAGGTTACTTTCCAATCGATGAAATGAAGAGCCTACGTAAGCTAGGTTCTAGGCTTCAGGGTCATCCGGTGAGATATACAGACGAACAAAAAGACCAAAGCGTACCAGGGATCGAGTACTCAGGAGGATCTGAAGGCATTGGTTTGTCAGTCTCAATTGGAATAGCGCTTGCAAGCAAACTGGATGGAAAAAACAATTGCGTTTATACACTGATTGGAGATGGAGAATCAAATGAAGGACAAGTCTGGGAAGCCGCAATGGCAGCAGCCAAATTCAAATTGGACAATCTTGTTGCAATATTAGATCGTAATCGTATACAACAAGACGGCTTTACTGAGGATATTATGCCTTTAGATCCTATGCGCGATAAGTGGGCAGCCTTCAATTGGAATGTAATTGAGATCGACGGTCACAAGGTAGAGCAAATAATTGATGCCCTTAATAAGGCAAGGCAAGTACAAGATAAGCCTACGGTAATTATAGCCAGTACTATCAAGGGCAGCGGTATCAAACATATGACAAACAATCCACAATGGCATGGCAAGGCTCCACCTAGAAAACACACTCCTGTGTTATTAGAAGAACTTGATAGTGAATGCTTAATTGCGCCATCCATTATTGCAGGAAAACGTGAAAATTACGAGGAGAAGGTTAGAATGGCAGAGCGTGGAGGTGCAGACATAATACATTTAGACGTCATGGACGGTAAGTTTGTACCTAACAGCACGTTCTTTGCAGACACAATTAGAAAGTTAAGGCGTATAACAACCTTGCCATTTGACGCACATCTTATGATTGAGAATCCATTAAGATATATCCAAGATTATATCGATGCAAGGTGCGATATAATTACAATCCACGCAGAGGCCTGCAACGAAAATGAGTTTATACAGATAAAAGATAGACTGCTTTTGAATGGGATAAGCCCCGGTATTGCTATCAACCCATCTACAGATGTTCCTTCCTGGATTTACAACTACCTTGCAGATATAGATGTTGTAATAATAATGTCAGTAACCCCAGGTTTTGCAGGACAAAAGTTCATTCCACAAATATTATCCAAGATGGTAACAGTAAACAGAAAGTTAAGAGAAAGCGGCTTCAAAGGATATATAGAAGCAGATGGGGGCATTGATGCTACAACACTGCAACAAGTATACGACGCTGGGGCCAGAATTCTTGTTGCAGGCAATGCAGTATATGGTAGCACGGATATTCACGGCGCGATTATTCAATTAAGGCATAAAGCGAACGTTGCCTTAGAAAGAAGACTGCTAGAGCACGCAACTAAATTGGGAATAATATCGGATTGGATGAAGACACGTAAACATATATTGATTCCATTAGCAAATGAGCTGGGAATAGAGGAAGAACTTCATGCAATTAAGCAGTGAAAAGAAGACTGCTGACATGAGATCAGCATACGGAGATACATTAGTGGAATTAGGTGGAATTTATCACAACCTGGTATGTGTTGGAGCAGATACTACCGATTCTCTCAAGACAATGAAATTTGGAGATAAATATCCAGACAGAATGTTTAATATAGGAATTGCAGAAGCAAACCTTGTATCTGTAGCTGCCGGGCTAGCCATAGCTGGAAGAATCGCGTTTGCAAGCACCTATGCCGCTTTTCTACCAGGACGGTGCCTCGATCAAATTAGGAACACTATATGTTATCCAAATCTGAACGTAAAACTTGTTGTTTCACATGCTGGCTTGACTGTGGGACCAGATGGAGCGTCGCATCAACAAATTGAAGACTTCTCCACAATGAGAGCTATTCCTAATATGCGTGTAATTGTGCCGGCTGACGCAGTGGCAGTCAGGGCTTTGATCAGAGTAATCACTACTACTTCAGGTCCATTTTATGTTAGGCTTGCAAGACCATCCAGTGAAGTCTTGTACGCGGAAGATGAGACAACATTCAATATAGGTAAAGGGAATATCTTATATGATGGATCTGATGGAACTATTATTTCATGCGGATTGATGGTGGCAAGATCATTAGAAGCAGCGGAAATTCTAAAAAAAAATAAAGGAATTTCATGTCGTGTGATAGACATGTTTTCAATTAAACCCGTTGATACAGAACTAATCACAAAATGTAGCAGAGAAACCGGATCAATTGTGACAGTCGAAGAACACAATGTCATTGGTGGACTTGGCGGAGCAGTAGCCGAAGCATCATCAGAGAGTTACCCCGTACCCATAAGGCGTGTAGGTGTAAGAGACGTATTTGGAGAGTCTGCCAGAGATGAAGAGCTTGATGCACTCCTAGAAAAGTATGGGCTAACTTCAACGCAAATAGCACAAGCAGTCATTGAATGCAGGAGTAGGATCAAAAGATGAAAATATTCCTCGATACTGCTAACCTAGAATCTATTAAGAAATATAATGATATGGGAGCAATTGATGGTATTACTACCAATCCTTCTCTTCTCTCAAAGGAAAAGGGAAATCCTGCTAGAATAATGAATGAAATAGTTAGAATTGTAAAGGGACCTGTAAGCCTGGAAGTTCTAGGAACAAAAACAGAAGAAATGGTAGAGGAAGCTCATAGACTGAAAAAGTATGGACAGAACGTAGTAGTCAAAATTCCGATGATTCCGGAAGGTATGAGAGCGGTCAAAAAGTTAAGAGAAGAAGGAATCGAAACCAATGTTACACTTATTTTTTCTGCCACTCAGGCGATTTTGGCTGCCAAGGCAGGAGCGTCTTATATAAGTCCATTCATTGGAAGATTGGACGACGCTGGACAGGAAGGCATGATACTTATTAAAGAGATCGTCCAAATTTTTAAAAATTATAAGTTTGAAACTGAAGTCCTCGTCGCAAGTATAAGACATCCTCTTCATGTTGTTGAAGCAGGCAAGATTGGAGCACAGATAGTCACGCTGCCTCCAGATATTCTAGGAAAAATGCTCATGCATCCACTTACAGAAAAAGGTTTAGCCGCATTTCTTTCGGACTGGGAAAAACTGAAGAAAGAAAATTCTAGCTTAATAATTTAGGTTCTAAGCAGATTTATCACTTTTTTCGGTATGTCTTGTAACCTACTGACTGCCAAGGTTTTCTCATATTCTAAATATCTTAGATTGCTGCCTATACCTACTGAATCAGTCATATTTCTACCAACTCCAAGTGCCATCATGTGTATTCCCATATTACGATAAGAGAGAACCATCCCGCGAACAGCATCAAAATCGGAAGGCTCACCGTCAGTCAAAGTCACCATGATATCAGGTTTAAATGATCTTACAATAGGTTCTAATATACGATAAATTTCTGCAAGGGGTGTTCCACCACTTGCCTTTATCTGTGCTAATCTACGAGCACTAAGTATTGACCATTTTAAGTTAGCAGGTTTTATTACCCAGCATTTTACCTCTTTTGCTTCTGTACTGAAAGCATAAACTGAAAATTTTATTCCTAGAAAATACAATGCTTCACAGAGAGCGATAGTTGCCCGCTTGTATTCCAATTCGACATCTGCAATGCTACTAGAGTGATCAAGCAGGATTGATACCTTTGTTTTAATCGAAAGTTTAAAATCTGTTAAAAATACCTTTGGCAAGGCTTCAATATGGCTTTCTGCATCGAATTCTTCGCCAGTTTCCTCATGTCGCTCTATCCAACCAGTTCTCCAATCTCTAAATGCTGCCTTTATCTTTTGGATTAAATCAGTGTCGTAAATTTGAGTCTCATCGACATCAACTTTTTCAGGAATACTCATACCCAAATTTTCTAAACTTTCATAGCCTCCTCTATTTTCAGTCTTTATACTCTCTTTTACCAACGTCTCGTATTCTCTTAAAATATCACTTCCTTCAACAATATCCTTTATAGTCTTCTTATCATCAAGCTCTTCTTTGTGTTTAACTTTAACTATTTTCTCTACTTCCTTCAATAGATCATTTTGGGTCATTGACATCCCAATTCTTGTTCTGGGCGCTAAAATAGGAATTGAGGCAAGTGGATCTATTTCAAGCATTTTAATCAGGATAGGGACATGGTGCTCAATCCATTCGGTTTTGTAATTATATTTAATTGCATCTTGGACTGTATGATTTGCAAAATCAGAAGCCCTGCTTATCCTATCAAATTCACTACCGTATAATTCTCCTTTAATGTATCCTGTAAGAAAATACTGCGAAAATGCTTCCACAATTTTGTATCTTCCATAAAGTGAATTCAGAAGTGGACGTGATAACCATGATATGCCTTCGTTAAAAATAAGCTCATTTATCATTCCTTTCCATTCGCAGAGCCCAAGGATCTCAACTCGTTTAGTTTCTAGGGTATTTAGTAGAAATCCAAAGGCATGCTCATAACTTAGAACCTTTGTTGAATAAAGTAGCCGCATCGATTCGTACCATAATGCAACACGCCATTGACGATATTTTTGGAAATAAGTGCCAGGATAGTAGTTAAGAACTGGAAGTATAATCTGATTTTTGTCTGGCTTTGAGGTTGGGGTTTTATCTTTCGTTAATAAAATTGCAACTTTCAAATTACCAGACCATCTTCTAGCCAAAAAGGTACCAATATCAACTAACACGTCATTTCTCATAATTGTTTGATTTATCGTATTAGATTGTGAAGATGTCACTTCTAGGATCCAAATATTGAGGTTATCATATCCATAACCTTTCGGTACTCAACTTCGCCCCACTGATCGTAAGTATTCGCGTATATGATTTCTGCAGCATATTTTGGGCTGATGTTTGTATTAAGCAATTTTGCAAAGGCAATTGTTTCACGCAAGCTAGGACTATAATACAATTCCTCTACAGACGCTGCTTCTCTCAGACTTTTTGCAAGTTTTATTGCATCCTTTATATCGTTTATCTTTGAATCATGTATTGTTGTATGTTGCTTAATAATCTCAAGTTCTATGTCTTCCGGAGGATATTCAAGTCTTACCCTAACTGGAAACCTACTAAGAAGTTGAGGAGGTAATTCTTTTGTTCCAACATGTGAAAGAGGATTAATTGTTGCGATTACGAACCAATCAGCAGTAGCGTTAACAATTTGGCCTTCTGCTTCTTTTAATACTAGCTGTCTTCTATCATCAAGGGCTTCATCTAACCTTAATAAGACATCAGCTTCTGCAGCATTTAACTCATCAAGATATAGGAGACTCGCATCTCGCATCGACTTTACAAGTATGCCTTCAACAAAGTTGATTTCTCCTTTACCAAGCGTCTTTGTACCAATTAGATGTGATTCTCTAGTACGAAGGCTAAAGTTGACGGAGTATAATTCCTTCTTCATCTGAGATGCAAATTTTCTTACAAGAGTTGTTTTACCAGTCCCTTTTGGACCTATGATCAAGACAAACAATCCTGTTTCGTATGCCTTCTTTAATATATCCAGAGCATTATTCCAATCGAGATACTTGATTTCTGTCATCATCATATCGATTAAGACTACTCCTTGTTATTCTCATAATCTATATATAGATAAACTAATAGCTGATCTTAGCTCCTTTATCTTCAACAAATTCTTGATATAAGTGTCTCTACACACTAGCTCGAATAGTCAATTTTTTATTGGCGAGATAGTCAGTAAGCAACACTTTGTCAATCATCGCAGGATTAATATAGTAAGATCTCCCTTTGACATGTTTTTCCATCTGATTGACGTATGCTAATAAAGAGTCTTCCTCACTGATCATAATTGTGTCAATTTCAATTCCCATACTATGGCATTTTTTAGCTTCCACTATTGTCCTATCAGCAATGTATTGGTCTACCTGCCGATAACGGTAACACAGAAAGACTAGATCGCCGGATGTGATATCTAGATTCATATCATGATTCTGCTTGACCAAATCAACGGTTTCTCTGTCTGGCATATAAAAATGAGAATATGGTCTAAGAGCCAAGATTTTATTTTGCTCTTCTTTATTGTCGATGAAACATGCACTTGGATGACCATCAGTTATTAAGACTATTCTTTTGTTTGTAGCATCATTTTTTTGTAAGATTTTTCGCGCTAACCGAAAGGCCGCCTGGTAATTTGTATAATGCAAAAAGTCAGAACCTGGCTCAAACGTTTTTAAATATGGGATATCTAGGGGTGCAATATTTGCGGCCAAGGCTCCAAATCCAATGATATAGATCGAATCTGAGGGGAAGAATTTAGTATTTAGAAGAAAGAGGCTCCAAAGTGCTCTCTTGGCAGCCTCAATTCTAGTCATATCTCCAAACATAGAAGAATAACGCATAGTTGAGCTCAGGTCAATACAGTAAACAATTCCCACTCGTATATCACGCATAGTTTCATACTCTTCGAAATCTTCTTCTACATCAAACTCTAGAGGGAGTTTTAACTGCTGTTTATTTTTCTTAACCACTCTCTGAACAGCATTTAGCAATGACCTTGGAATATTAAGAACCCTCAGATCATCACCAAGTTCATATTTTTTTGTTGTGTCTAATATAAGAGATCCTGGCCCTAGATTAGTAGTTTCATGTAGTCCCAAATCTCCTGTTTTCAAAGCCTTCATAACATCGTTTAATATTTTTCCACCAATTTCTATGAAACCTTTTGTGCTAAGCCATTTTTGTGAATCTTTTAAATATCCTTTTTGTATTAACTGTGCTACAATTGGCATGCCAGAGATCTCAATTCCTTCGTTTCGATTATAATCAGGATTTTGATCCTTTGATTCATGTTTTTTGTTAATTGTTGACTGTTGTGAGATTATATCCTGTAAGGCTTGTTCTATCTCCTCAAGGTTTGGCGTCCTTTCTTTTAGCGCTTCCCTTCCAACTGCTTTAAGTAATTTATCAAGCATATCGATTGATATATCCTGTTGACATTTTTTGTTATCGATGTTAGGTTGCTGTTGCTCATTGTCTCCTTGGCGCAAAAAATAAACAAAATCCTTTGACCCAGAAGTACTATTGCGATATGATCTCATACCCATTATCCTTCTTATCTAGTAATGGCGGATGAATCCACCTAAGACCTTCTAGAACTACTTCAACTACTGCTGCGGTAAATTCTCCATCGAAATGCCGTGGTGGCACGGCTATACTCATAATATTTATTCCAAGCTGTCTTGCCTTTTCCACAAATTGATTCTGCTGAGATATAATATTTTTACTCGCTTCGTTTACTAGGTGTTTTAAGCTAGGAAAGTGTGTTAATTGTGATTCGTAGTCAACGGGAGCAGATTTCTCATTTCCAAGAATCGTTTGAGATACCAGAAAATTTTTATTCCTTACAAATTCATTTTTCAATTTTGTTATTTCTTCTAAAGAGAGTTTCTCAACATATTGAAGTGAAATTTCCTTAAGTGCGTTATCAATTATTGAGTTTAGTACATTCCTCCTATTCTGGCGTGTGTCCTCCATTTCTGATAATTCAAATTTAGAGGATTGATGTATGGTATGAATATCACAGAATCTTGGCACTGTCTTTACATGATGTAACATTGATCTAGTTCGTTCTGCTTCTGCAACTAACAGCTCTATAGAATGAATTGCCATCCTAACGCTGACCCCCTTGTCGTGATTAATATCAGGATGATTTCTTGCCAGCTGCGTTATCTTGGCGAGAGCTTTTAGCATAAAAATTGGTAGAAATACGTTTTTAATATCGTAAATTCGTGCTTCCTGAACTATAATAAGCATTTCATCGGCCAGATTACGTGGATAATGAGTATCTATATGGCTTCTTAACCTATCAAATAATGGTTCGATGATCTTTCCTGAATGCGTATAGTCTATTGGATTGGCAGTTGCTATAATTTTTGCATCAGGCTTAAAAACTACAGGATATGATCCCGTTGTAAATTTACCCTCCTGCAGAACGCTTAGCAAAGCAACCTGTTTTCTTGGATCTAGAACTGGAAGCTCATCAATACATAGAATGCCATGCCTCGCTTGCAACAATTGTCCGGGCGAATATGACTCGATATCATATAGTTCAACACCTTTTTTCGCAATTTTAATTGCATCAATTTGGCCTACTAGATCTTTGACAGAGATATCAGGTGTAGAAAGAATGTATCTATATCTATCTGCACCGTCAGCCCAATCAATTTTTGTATCTAGCTTATTGTTCCTGATAATATCTTCGCATTCCTTAGAAACACTAAATTCAGGGGAAATATGAATAACCTCAGAGTCATTTAGCAACGCAATAAGTTCTTCTTCGGATAATGAGGTCGGGATATCATTTGTAAGTGTTCCTCGCACTTTAGGAATCAGTGAAAGCAAATTATTGGCAATACATTCAGCGATTTTTGTCTTTGCTTGTCCAATCTGTCCGATGAAAAGGATATCATGACCTGATAAAATGGCTCTGTTGACTGCTGGAATTACATCATCCTCATAATCAACAATGCTAGAATAGGGATACTCGCCTTTTTTCATTTTTGAAATAAGGTTACCACGCATTTGTTCTTCGACGGTAACGTATTTGTAATTCATGTTTAGTAGATCTTCTAGAGTTTTGATTTGTTCATGGTCCTCGGGAACACCTGGCATCAATTCTGTATACTTCGGTTTAGAAGTGTATGATCTATGTACAATATCTTCTACATTTTCAGAGCCCATAAATATAGAATCGCAGTCTTCTATGAATTTAAACATTCTCAGCCAAAGAAGGGTTGGTATATCGATTAGTATTATATCTATAAATCTAGTATGGTTTTTATTGGTGAAAGGTTTTCATGACCTTAACTTGTCAGGATCTGAGTATAAACACATCATTAGGATCGCAGGGAAGGATATCGAAGGCAGTAGGAAGATGATTGTTGCTCTTAGCGAAGTTAAAGGCATAGGTTACAATTTTGCCCAGATATTACTTCAATCGTTACACATAAATCCAAATATCCGTGTAGGATTTTTATCTGACAAAGAATTAGCAGATATTGAAGCGTCTATTAAAAATCCTGCTAAATCAGGAATGCCAGACTGGTATATGAACAGAAGAAAAGACATTACTACAGGTTCCAATCAACATTTAATTACATCTGATCTAGATTTTGCTATCTCAAATGATATTGATCGTGAAAAAACTGTAATGAGTTGGCGTGGTTATAGGCATATGTTTGGTCTAAAAGTAAGAGGTCAACATACACGAACCACCGGAAGAAGAGGTGGTGCGGTAGGTGTCAAGAAGATAAGTAGACCTATGGCAGAAGGAGCTGGGGTGTCTGAAGGGCGTGTTGCTGTTGCAGGGGGCGGCCCTGCAACAGCTGCTGCAACTCCTCAGGAAACTGAGGTCGGCGAAGCTCGACCTCAAGGACAAATATCTAAGACAGGTGGAGGAGCTTCTTCAAAGGAGCCAGCAAAGAAGTAAGAATTAATGGTAATATTCTATGGGAGATCCTCGCAAACCTAAGAAAATATTCCGTAGACCAAGAAGAATATGGACTACAGATCAGCTCAATACAGAACTACATCTCATAGGAACGTATGGCTTAAGAAATAAACGTGAGCTTTGGAAGGCTCAAACGGAGGTTGCTGGGTTTAGAAATCAGGCGCGAGCATTACTAGCACTTACAACTCAACAAAGACAAAACAAGGAAATACAATTATTAAGCTTTTTAAATAGACTGGGATTGGTCAATGAATCAGCAACACTTGACGATGTTTTGAACTTGAAGATCGAAGACCTGCTTGAAAGAAGACTTCAAACAATAGTCATGAGAAAAGGAGGTTTTAAATCACCACATCTGGCACGACAAATCGTAGTTCATGGTCATGTATATGTTGGTGACAGAATTATAAACCTTCCAGGATATCTATTAAAGAAGGGAGAAGAACCACAAATTCTATTTCATATAACACCATCTACCCAAGCTCTCTAGATATACTGTACCACTATGATGATGAAGAGGAGGAGGATGATGATGATATAATATCTACATGATCAATTTTTCCGTCAGAATTCATATCAAAACCCTGTACTATTAGCGCCCATTCGTCTTCATTCTGATAAGCTTTTAAAATTTTCTCGCTATAGTTAGTCAATGCAATAACTGCAGATTTAGTTCCGATTGATCTCACTCCAGCAACCACAATTACGCTTCCATACTCACCATATGGATTTTTTATTTTTGCAATCAGACCTTGATTATCTAAAGTATACAGTTTGTGAAACCTTTCCTCTACCAGACCTGCCCAAAAGTTTGATTCATTGAATTTTATTGGTAAATATTTGTTATACTCTGCCGTCACAATGTTTGTACCAGGACCTCCAATAGAAATCAAATTGGCTCCATCTAGGACCTTTTCGGCTTTTGCATCGGTGTCAAGCTTGACAATAAATCCTTTTGGGATATTGCAGATTGTTCCCAAGAAAAATGCTAGTTGTACAGCGTAATGTCCATCTCTAGCAGATGATTTGTATGGACCATGCGGATCCGGAGCACCAACTACAATCAGACCATGAAATGAACCCTCTACAATATAGTCTCTAAAAAATCTATAGGTATGCCAATATTTTTTCTTTTCAATATCATTGGCCTGAAAATCTATTTGATTCTCTCCCCAATTCATTTCTATTGCAAACGATGGACTTGAAGCTTGGTAAAGCCTAGCTGTGCCACCTCTAACTAGGCTTGTGCCTACCTCTTCTATAGCCCCAATACCCATCAGCTTGCGAGTATAATAATAAGCACTTTGCTCATAAATCTTCAATTCCCTTGCAATTTGTGCAGGATACATTGGTTTGGTTGATAATAATTGCATTATCTGCCACGCCAAAGGATTAGACAGGACACGCATCTTTTCTACATTATCAAACACAACTATTTTTTTCCCTAAAAGACCACCGTCGTTTGTATAAGAAACAAGGGTTCTTTTTTGCAACTAAACAATTATGATGTTAACTATTATATATTGATATTTAGCAGTACTGGTTGACATTGTATAGTTTTTAATTTTCCAATCAGCAAGAGTATATTATATATTATAACGGTATATTATTATCTTCGATAAATCTTTTAAGATGCATAATTTTGTAGTTCATTGTGTGTTCAATTATAGGATATAGGGGAAAGTTATATGCTGCTCCTGTATTGATTGAAAGCCTTAAAAAAATGGAGTATAGAGGCTATGATAGCGTAGGTATCGCTACAATTACTGATGGGAAAATCCTTATGCGAAAGGGTGTAGGCAAGGTAGCCGAAGTAAATCAATCCCTCGATTTGAGAAAAATGCCGGGTCAAATAGGAATTGGACATACTAGGTGGGCAACGCACGGTAGCATAAGTGATGTAAATGCACATCCTCATTACTCGTGTAAGAATGGTATTGCGGTTGTCCATAATGGAATTATTGAAAATTATAAAGAATTGAAAGAGAAATTAATCGAACTAGGTCATGATTTTAAAAGTCAGACGGATAGTGAAGTTATTGCACATTTGCTTGAATCATATTATACAAAACAAAAGGATATTAAACAGGCGATGATTGAGACGTGTAGAACACTGAAAGGAAGCTATGCCTTTATGGTAGCTTTTGAAGATGGTACCATTGGCGGAGCAAGATATGACGAACCACTGATAATCGGAATAGCCAACGATGGATATTTCATTTCGAGTGATGTCCTTGGATTTCTGGAGTACACGGACAAAGCCATCTTTCTTGATAATAAAGACATTGTAATTATCGATGCAGAAAAGTTGGATCTATTTGACTTTGAAGGTATTTGTGTCAAACGCCCCATCACTCAAGTGGCGTGGGAACTGGCTGCTGCAGAGAAGGGTAAGTACGCGCATCATACTTTAAAAGAAATTCATGAACAGAGACGTACAATAATTGAGGCAATAAGCCAGAATGGGGAGAGAATACAAAGCTTTTGCAATATTCTAGCAAACGCAAAAAGCATTTACATTACAGGAAGTGGAACGAGTTATCACTCAGCTTTGATCGCCAAACGAATTTTTGCTAAATATGCCAGAACTAGAACTGAAACTATTGTTTCAAGCGAGTTCCAATATGTGGTTGATCTTATTGACACTAACTCTGTATTAATGGCGATCTCTCAAAGTGGAGAAACGGCTGACGTCTTGCAATCTGTTAAAATGGCTAAACAAATGGGTGCAAAAATACTTTCAGTTGTAAATATACCTACCTCATCGTTGGCCAGAATTAGTGATTCATTCGTCGGTGTAAATTGTGGACCTGAAATTGGAGTTGCAGCAACGAAGAGCTTCACTGGACAGCTATCTGTCCTTTACAATATTACAGATAGACTATGTAATGGATGCGTCGGAATTGCAGCCGATAAACAAGGACTTATATCTGCAATCGAAGTAGTGCTAAATGCGGAAAACAAAATTGCAAAAATAGCAGAAAGTATGAAAGATGTAAGGGATATTTACATTCTGGGTAGATCATTGCACTATCCAATAGCTCTAGAAGGGGCTCTGAAACTAAAAGAACTGGCATATATTCATGCGGAAGGTATTGCGGCAGGTGAATTAAAACATGGACCACTGGCATTAATAGATAAGAATACGTATGTAATAGTAATTAACCCACCAGATACAACATTCGATGATACAGTTTCAAATGCTTATGAAATAAAGACTAGAGGTGCGACGGTAATTGGAATTTCAGATAAGAGAAACGATACATATGATACCTTCATCAAAATACCGAGGCTCAAGGACGCAATTTATCCTCTAGTTGAAGTAATTCCATTGCAGATTCTAGCATACCAGTTAGCACTTAAGAAAAAAGCTGATCCTGATTATCCTCGTAACCTAGCAAAGTCCGTCACCGTAAAGTAAATAGTATTTAATGCATGGTATTGTACTAATATGGATAAAACAAATAATACATCAAGCAAATCTAGCGAAGAAATATTACCAAAATGGGCACAAGATGAAATTCGGTCAGTTCAATTTCGGGAGCCTGAAATTCTTACAAGGACAGGGTATGTTCTTGATATTTACACAAAAGACTTTAAGATAGATGTTCAGCTTTACGAGGCTCTGCCTGATGGCAGAACCATTATTGAGGGTTTAGATGTTCCAAAATCTATGAAAATTACTGAATTCATGAAAGGCACTGTTTATGAATTTAAGATAAAGATGTTCAGGGGACAATTAAGTTCAAAAGTTGTTGAACTCTTGAAAACAAAGTTTATGCTCGATATGGATTCAATTTATCGCTTTGAATTGCAAGAGTTGCAAAGGATGGATGTTGAATCTGACATATCCTACTCATCCTCAAATGGGCTAGGTGATGAGTAGGAATTCAGATTATAACTATGCTTTTTTGAATCTTTTCTAATGAATTTAGCAAGACATAATGCTTAATAATACTTTAACTACATTCCTTATGCAAAAAAATGAAACTATTTTTCAGATGCCACTTAACTATGTAATCTCCAAAATTTATTGTAAATATCATATTAAAATTTCGTTGTTATTAATGCTGTATACTTATCAACTATAAATTGTTTTTTTCTGCAGGAGTGATAGATATTTTGCCTATCGCTAGCTTCATCAGGGCGATCCACATTATGACGAGAGGTACATGATAGGATGCAATTCTCCAGGCTATAATCACACTTAAATGAGAGTTAACTACGTCCTTAAATGATGGAATACCGTTAAGGTTGGTTATATATGCCCAAATTCCTAATTCTGCTAGTCCGGAACCGCCTATTGTAATTGGTAAATTTGAAAGCGCAGTTGATGCTGATGTGGCCATTAATGAGTCAAATAAGCCAACATTGGATTGTACCGAATCTGCAAGTACCATAAATGATAATCCTTGAAGTAGAAATGCAAGAAAGGTTATTGCAATTCCTAGAGCAAAAGTTTTGATCGCCTTTTTAGAATTAAAATTCTCCCTACTCATTTTGCATAGATCGGCTATGGCGATATCAATTGAATTGGTTATTCTCTGTGCCCTATCTTTAGCAATGAATCTCTGCATTATTTTCAGAGAAAAAGATGGCAAACGCAGATTACGTTTTGCAGAAAAGACAACTAACAACAGCCAAAAAGCAAAGGTCGGAATGGTAATTAGGATTATTGTGATCCCGATAAAATTTCCACCATTAAGAATTGCAAGAGTTCCTGAAATGAAGGCGAGCATGGTTCCGACAAAGACGTCAGCAATGATTTCCATTGTTGTTACCCATGCTGCTTTTCCAGCAGGCACTCCATTCTTGGTTAACCACGCAATTCTTACTAATTCACCTCCTACATACGATGGAGTCGTTTGTGTTACAAATTCACCAGCTAGTCTGGCAGATATTGTCTTTCCAGTAGAGCTTACATTGCGACCAATAAATTCTCTAATAAAATATTTGAATCGAATTGCCTGCAAAAGGATTTTACCTATCACTGAGGCTGCAGACATTATGAATGCCGTTAGACCTACTGCAAATAAGTCGCTAGCTGAGATACGAGTAAAGAAAAACATGATCAGCATAGGTATAATACTGGCAGGTATCGCTAGCAGTCGCCATTTCAACAGGAGTCATTATGTCTTACGATCTAGTCCTATATAATAATCAATAGAATATGTTTTTGATACATCTCTAGTTATTGCGTTGCTTTAAGTATAATTGTTTACACAATTATACCTCCGTTATGATTGGCATGTTATAGTTATAATGTATATATGTATATTTAGCTCTAAAGCAGGTCAGGTCTTGTTTACTTATTCTATTGGTATAATTTCTTATGGAGATATTTGTATGGAAAAATACGAAAAACAAAAAGTGAATTAAACAATCATTGTGATAAAGTAAAAATCTGTATAATTATTAACTTCGTCTATCTTTTACGATGCCCTGTCTTTTTATTGCCACTTGCATCTTCCCACAGGTAGTGGAAATAATCTTTAGCGAATCCTGCGAGACCTATATGTTCTGCCCAGATAGCAATAGGCTCAAAGTTTCCGTTTTCACTTCTGCCCTCACTCAGCAATATCATTACCTGTCTACTGTCGCCTATTACTCCTCCACCGAACATGCTGTTTTTTAATCTAACATCTGCAATTCTTGATATGGCACGAATAGTCTCTGAATTGGCTTCTTCGGAGGCAAGAACAGTTATCTTTACTCCTCTTGCATGCAACATTCTTAACATTGGTTGTATTGGTTTTGCGATATCTTGGGCAACCTGAGGCAAGGCTATCAATAACTCATGTTGAGATGTTTGAATAATTTCGCTCACTTTTGCAGCAATATTGTAAATTCCTCTGACCACCCAGATTTCTGGTTTTTCTCTAATGCCACTCTTCTCATACATGGGCATCAATTCGCTAACGACCAAGTTTTCGTTATCCTTGATATCATTTTCAATACGCATTCGCATAGCTTCAAGTGCACTTAGAGGTGATTTAGGAAAGAATTTCTGTGGCCTTGAACTATCAGATTCAAGCCAACCTTTATCCTCCAAACTGTTTAGTACCTCATAAATTTTGGAATATGGGACACCTGATCTTTTGCTAATATCAGATGCCGTCATTGATCCCATTTGCAGAAGAGATAGGTAGACCTTAATCTCATAACTTGTCAAGCCAAGGCTTTCCATAGCTTTCCTTGACTTGTCACTGATGCTCATTTATCTACATCAAATCTGAATACACTTTCGTAATATAAGTATGTTTTAGTACGTCAATTTGATACTCCAGTTAACTTGCAGCTTACTAATCACCGTAGGATTTGTAAGGTTATATTTATATAGAAAAGTACTTGATCCCCTGTAAAGGAACCTAGGTAAGTAATGATGGATCTAATACAAATATCTAATATATCTTCAAAGAGTATTTCGTCAAAGCGGACAATCAGATATACACAAAGTATCTGCCCAGATTGCAACATGATCTTAGATGCAGAGGTTTTCGAAAGAGAAGGTAAAGTATACATGACAAAGACTTGTCCTACACATGGTGAATGTGAGGAATTATACTTTGGTTCGTATAATATGTACAAGAAATTCAGCACATACTGGATGGATGGAAAAGGGGCTCAAGCACCAAATGTCATGGTAGATAAATGTGCATGCCCTACTAACTGTGGTCTTTGTACAAATCACCTTTCACATTCTGGTCTAGCTAATATGATTGTTACAAACAGATGTGATCTCACATGCTGGTATTGTTTTTTTTATGTTAAGAAAGGCCTTGAAGGCGCTTATCTATACGAACCCACTCATGAGCAAGTAAGAGCAATGATGAAAACGTTAAAGGCCGAAAAACCGATAGCAGGTAATTCCATTCAGATTACTGGCGGAGAACCAATGCTCCGAGATGATATCACTGAGATTATTAGGATAATGAAAGAAGAAGGTGTTGATCATATACAGCTAAACACAAATGGAATAAAACTGGCTCTATCCCCAGAAACGATGAGACAGGTGAGAATGGCAGGTGTAAATAATCTCTATCTATCTTTTGACGGTGTTACTCCCAGAACTAATCCCAAGAATCACTGGGAAGTCCCGTACGCACTTGAATCTGCTAGAAAATGTGGGATGACAGTAGTATTTGTACCGACAGTAATTAGGTCAATCAACGATCATGAACTGGGTGCTATAATTAGGAGCGCACAGAAGAACTTAGATGTGGTCCATGCGGTCAACTTCCAACCAGTTTCATTGACCGGTAGGATGACAAAAAAGGAACGAGAAAAATATAGAATAACCATTCCCGATTGCATTGAAAGAATAGAAGAACAGACAAACGGTGAGATCTCCTCTGATGCTTGGTTCCCTGTACCGTCATGTATGCCTCTAACAAACGTAATAGAAGCATTTAGCAAGAAACCAAAATACGAGCTTTCAATTCATTTTGCCTGCGGTGCAGGAACATACGTGTTTGAAGATACTCAGACAAAGAAGCTTATCCCATTAACAGCGTTTATCGATCTTAAAGGGGTACTAGAATACTTTGAACAGGCATCTGATGAAATCAAGTCTGGCGCAAATAGATACTGGAAAATGTTAGAAGTTATACGTAAATTAAACCAGTTTGTCGACAAAACTAAGCAGCCACATGGACTAGATCTTGCCAAGATGTTCTCAAGCATATTACTAAAACGTAACTTTGATACGGTTGGCTCATGGCATATAAGGTCCCTATTCTTGGGAATGATGCACTTCCAAGACAAGTACAACGAAGACCTTGAAAGACTGCAACGATGTGATATTCATTACTTGACACCAGATCTAAGAATTATACCCTTCTGTGCCTTCAATGTTATTCCTGAATGGTATCGAGATAGAATTCAAAAGAAATTTAGTATTCCTGTAGAGGAGTGGGAAAAGGAGCATAATCAAACACTAGAAGCTGGTCTTTATAGAGGCCTTATGAGAAGGGGAAAGCAGGAGGCTCGAATGGGCTGCGCGTTATCCGATATGCATCAGGCATCTTCTGAACAGTCTTCCAACGACCATAAGGCCCTTGAACTTCGTAGCAGCATGACAGGAGTATGAAAATACTGCTTGCATTCTCATATTTTTTATCCTTCTCAGAAGTAAAATAATAATCCCTTATAAAGGGCTACCAATTATGAGCTGATGTATACTTGATGCATGATATTGATAAAGTAATCATGCAAATATCAGATAAGATTTAATTGAAAGGTATACTTGCTTTTCCTTTATGTCTAGTATGAAATACATCCAACTTGAACCGCAAGGAGGTATTGCTACGATAAGGATCAACAGGCCTGAAGCACTGAACGCAATGAACACTGATGTTATAGCTGAATTGTCAAGGACAATTGATATTGTGGGCGTAGATGATAGTATAAAGGTCATAATTATTACTGGAGCCGGCGAACGATCCTTTTGTGCAGGTGCGGACATAGCTTACATGGTCAACATTGATCCCATGAAAGCTGAAAGATACGCATCTTCCGCCCAAGAAGTGCTCAATAAAATAGAAAAATTAGAAAAACCAGTTATTGCTGCAATCAATGGTTTTGCACTAGGTGGAGGCTGCGAACTCACAATGGTCTGTGACATCAGAATTGCATCGAGCAATGCTAAAATTGGACAACCAGAAGTTACAATTGGCATTCCTCCTGGTTGGGGAGGAACTCAAAGACTATCAAGGATTGTTGGCCCTGCCAAAGCAAAAGAATTAGTGTTTACTGGTAGGATGATTACAGCTGACGAGGCAGCACAAATTGGTCTTGTTAATAAAGTAGTTACGCTAGGACCCGATGATCAATTGTCGATACCAGAGGTAACAAAAAATGATACAATAAAAGAAAAGGAAAGAGATACACAACTAGCGAAAGTTCTTAATAAAAAATTAATGGAAGAATGCCTAGCTCTTGCAAGAGATATCGCGAAGAATAGTTTTACTGCTATTAAAATTAGCAAGAAGCTAATTAATAAAGCAATGGATGCAGATATAGATACTGGACTTAGATTAGAGATTTACGGCTGGGCATTGTGTTTTGCACATGAGGATAGACAGAAAATGATGTCTGCATTCTTGAACAAACCCAAGAAATAGTAATAATAGATCTGTTATTATTATTTTATTGCTACTACTTTAGCTCCATTGCTAGGACGACATATGAAAGTTCTGCTTTTTATTTTTGCTTCTTTAAATCCCGCAGTCATTGCATTTGCTACTTTCTCTGAATTTGTATCAGTGTTTAAAAATGAAATCATTGATGGTCCTGCGCCACTAATAGTCACTGCAAGTGCACCAGTTTCCAAGGCATTTCTTCTTACTGCATCATATCCTTGAATCAAATGCTTTCTTGCGGGCTCTACTATAATATCGTCTATACCCTTTGCAATCATGTCTATATCTTTTAAAAGAAATCCTGCGACGATTGTACTAGCATTGGAAACATTATGAATAACGCTTTCTAAAGCAACCTCCTTCGGCAAAACATCTCTTGCAACTTGGGTCTTCTTTTGTGGAACCGTTATTATAGGAATAGCAATTACAACAACAAGATCTGGTGGTGGGTCGATCCTGATTAATTCCAATTCTGGGCTAGTTCTGACGATAACAAATCCACCAAGCAAGGATCCTGAAACATTGTCGTAGTGTTTTGCACCGGCGCTGGCGGCCTCGCCTTCAGCAGAGTATTCGATTAGGTTCTTTTTCTCTGTATTAAGGTCAAATAATCTATCAAATGCTACAGCAGCAGCAACTGCTGATGCAGCACTGCTACCAATTCCAAATCCTGCTGGCACTCTCTTTAGAATATTAACGCGAAGATCATAATCTACATCAAAATCCTTGGCCATATTTTTTATTACTATACCTGCAGTATTAGCCTCTACCTCTAAAGGGATGGTATTGACATTTTGTCCTGACATTTGGATAGTTATTTGCTTTGATCTGTTAGACATTTTAGTTATCATAACAATATCCTCAAATGCGTCAAGGCCGAGACCAAATACATCATAACCAGGTCCTAAATTAGCAGTAGAACAAGGAGCAATAGCAGTACATGATGATGGTTCTGATTCTGATTTTTCAATCAACCTTTAAGTTCCTCTCCTTGAGTAAGGATCCTTGATAAAGCTGCATAGAGGTTAATCATGCCATTCAAAGTTATGCTGGAAACGGCAATAAGACTATGCTTAAAGCCGCCCTTAGCCATACTTCTAAGCAAATCTTTGCTGAAGAGAGAGTATTCAGCATTCTTTTCTTTATTAAGGGCAGTTTCTAAGGCAAGATTTGAACCTGACCACGCTAGGATATCTTCTAACTTTTCAATAATTAAATCGCTTTTTGTTAGGACATTAACTTGCGCAGTATTCAGCCTCAAATTTACTGATGATGACAGTAAACTTATTGAAATATAATTGATAGGCGACGATACAAGCATACCATCAAACACAAAAAGTGTTACTTTATTGTCAGATTGTAAATTAGAGACAAAATAAGGCCCACTGGATCTAAATGCAAACAGCTCCATCTGTCCAGGCGTATCAACTATGACATAATCTGAATTCAAACTATCTACCTCTTTTTGGATATCATCTAACCTGCTGGCTGCTATATCGCTTGCCATAACTAGAGAACCGTTTGGTCCAAGATCATATTTTTCCATTAAAGCTTTTATGTCAATATAATTTCGTACGTCTACATCAGGCTCATATGGTAAATTAACAGCACCCGGATCTAGATTCAGGGTGATAGGAAAGGACTGATTGTCTTTGTACCATTGCAACAATCTGGATGTAAGGAGTGATTTGCCTGATCCAGCGGTGCCGGTAATAAATATGGTATACATATATAATGCGACCTACATAACTAATCATCAATGTTTGTATATTTCTTACTTCAAGAAAATACTTTTATTTTTTACATTGTTATTTCTTTCATGGTCTTTCAGAAGAAGAGAAACATTTGGCCGAGTAGATAGTAATGTATGTTTAAAGTTCTAAAAATCTAACATAAGCTATCAGTGGTGAATTATTCTGCTTTTTTAATATCTAGGCTTTTTATTGTGAATTTACCATAACATAGAACAAACATATCACGATTGTTAGCCGAAATTCTTTTTGTGGCAATTAAATCTTTCACATAAGTGTGATAAAATTTCAACTGACTCGCTGAATTATTTTAATCCAATAAAAAG
The DNA here is from genome assembly GCA_035640055.1 of Nitrososphaeraceae archaeon. Classification (GTDB taxonomy): domain Archaea; phylum Thermoproteota; class Nitrososphaeria; order Nitrososphaerales; family Nitrososphaeraceae; genus DASQWW01. Next base: position 24,051 of record DASQWW010000086.1, read on the forward strand.
ATAATATATAGATTGTATACTGCGGAAATTGTAGTTCTTCCTTCATAGTTATCTGTACAATATTTGTTTCGAATAGGAATTTAAAAATAGCGAATTAGATGCAAATATTGACCTATATTAAGCCATTGTAGATGAATATCATTTATACTTACGGAGAACTTATATTTTGGTTGACGAGTCTGATTTTGCATGGCCAAAGGAGTTAAAAAAGGTAGCAGGGTTCGTGATAAGTGGCGAGATAAACAATGGGTTGTTGTCAATGCGCCATCCGCCTTTGGGGGAGGACCTTTGAACTATGTACCAATTACAGATGTCAATCAAGTTAGTGGACGTGTAATTGAAAATACATTGTATGATATTTTAAAGCAGGATCCAAGTCAGCATCAGACTAAAGTTTTTGTTCAAATTGATAAGGTCAACGATGGGAGCGCTACTACTGTTTTCAAAGGGCATGAGTATGCAAAAGAACTATTAAGAAGCCTAATAAGGAGAGGTAGCTCAATGATCAACTATGTTTATGATTATACAACAATAGATGGTTATACTTTCAGAGTTGAAGTAATTGCATTCAGCCAGAGAAGACTCAATTCTTCAAAAAAACATGAAATAAGAACAATCGCCCACCAACAGCTCATTGATAAGATATCAAAATTGACAATAGATCAATTTGTGCAGGAAGCAACCATGGGAAAGATGGGCGCCGATCTTTTAGTACAAGCAAAAAAAGTTGCGTCGTTAAGACATATAGGGATTAAGAAAACAAAATTGATTTCAACTCCAGAATCTAGAGCTATAGAGGAAGCGAAAGCAATTGAAACTACTCCAGTCGTAGAAGAACGACAAGCAGAATGACCTTGAATGCCTTTAGTTAATAGCTTAATCATGGTTAGAGTAGTTGAGAGTACTAGAAGACGGTGATGCTGGGTTTTCTGCTGCTGAAATTAATATCATAATTCACGCGACGGAAAACGAAAATAAAATATTGCAATCAGTAAATGATGTCCTGTTGATACCTGTTCAAAAGTTTTCAACCATTTCTTCTAACGGACATTTTAGAAATAAGATTTTGTTGCTTCGTGCCAATATTCTAGATAGCCAACAAGCTAATTTACTTGCTTTAAAAATTATATCTTTGTTGAAGGATTACGAAAGAAATCAATTTATGACTTTCTTGGAGGAGTACACAGATGAAAAGGGAAACTTGTATATTAGATTAGATAAACAAAGGATTTGTAGAGGAAAGGTTTCACTTTCTGAAAGTGATTCTATCAAAATTCGCTTCAGGCCCTTCAGGAAATACAGAGCTGGGCGTGATATTGTACAAGGCTACAGGAGGCTTCTATCTTTAGGCGTATAGACCTATGCATTAACGCTGTCGATTTTGAGAAGATTTCCCGGATGGCTAGGACTTTACAAATTGATATATTAGGTACCGAGTACCATGGTAAAAGAGAGAAAAATGTTCTTTACCGTCTGAAAAGAAAGCCACAAGCAGTAACGGATTATCCTTATATTGTTGTTTCTGACAAATTTGAGTTCCTATCTTCTTCTTATTATTCTTCTTCTTCTACGACGGATCTCTTTCAGGTCAAAGACTATAGAATGATCAAAGCAAATCTAAAAAAAAGTAAGGTAAGAGAACAGATTGGATTGGAAGTAACTATAGCTGACCTTCGTAAACAAGACAGTTTACAAGTTGGAAGATGGATCAGCCATATAAAAGATATTTACAAATTCTGCAAATGCACTAATTGCCAGTTTATTCTTTCTAGTGGCGCAAATTCTGCAGTGGAGATGGTCTCCGGTCGCTCTTTTGAGTCTATTTTAAGAACGTGTGAAATAGAGCCAGAACATTACTGGCAAGAACTTGAAAAGTGGATTGAAAATAAGTGCAAGACAAGGGTGTTTGCAGATACTTAATCGAAGAGACAGAAGGCGATATTTAGCGGTTTTATGTAGTACAAAGAGTAACGATGATATTGGCTTTATTAATTTAATTAAGAAGCGAAATTCTGAACTTTTTGGACATATAGCTAATGAGAAATCATCGATAAGGTTAGTCTATTCAGATAAAAATAAAAACATCATCATAATAAGCTGTAAATTGCAAAATGTTGATAATGTTTTGTCGGCTATAGCTTTAACAAGTAGTCCCCTTGTCGTATTAGATATGTCAGGTACACTAAAAAGGTTAAAAAGACGTCTGTTAGAATCATCAGAGTAATTTATTGTTCCTACATTATCGATGTTAAATATTGCAGATCTTACATACATATTTAAAACTGAATCTCATTATTCATATTGGGGATGAGGTATCATTTCGCTGCTCCAGACTGAGTCAAAATCAATGACGATCTCGCGACGAACCGACCCAAACAATCCACGGCAGTTGCTACTCATTAAACTAATTTAGGTATAGTTAAATGTAGGGTTAGCATAACGCTGTAGGAATGGAAACTCCTTACAGTTATCCGCTTTACAGACCTCCTTCAGAGGCAAATTCAATGATATTTCAGGTTACACTAGGTTGCTCTTTTAACAAATGTTCCTTTTGCAACATGTATCGAACAAAAGAATACGTAGAAAGACCATGGGAAGATCTAAAACTAGAAGTTGATTTGGCTGCCAAAGCGTATCCTGAAACTCGTCGTATATTCCTAGCAGATGGAGATGCTCTAAACGTTTCGACGGATAGACTGATTCAGGTTTTGGATTATGTTTATTCTAAGTTTTCAAATCTTCAAAGAGTATCATGTTATGCTATGCCAAAAAATCTTTTGCAAAAGACAGATTTTGAATTAGATGAATTAAAAACTGCGGGCCTTGGAATGTTATATGTAGGAATTGAAAGTGGCAGTGACATTGTTTTGAGGAAAGTAACTAAAGGCGCAACAAGCAAAGGAATTCTCCAAGGTTGTCAAAAAGCAAAACGCAATGGATTTCTTTTGTCGTGCATGATAATTTTGGGGTTAGGTGGAAGAACTTATTCTAATGTACATATTCATGATACTGCCAGAATTGTAAGTGAAATTGTGCCTGATTATTTGGCAGCATTGACATTAAATTTGGAAAATGAAATTTACAAAGAATTTATGACAAAATTTGGAGAACCTTTTGTCCCATTAGAAGATATTGAACTCTTGGATGAACTTGAAGGGCTGATTTCGTATTTAGATATAGATTTGACCAAACCAATAATATTTAGGGCCAACCATGCATCAAATATCTATCCCCTGACAGGTAGGCTTCCACAAGATAAAGAGAACGTGCTATCTTTAATTAGACTACTTAAAAGCCATCCAGAAATGCTCAAGCCTAAGATTTTTAGGAAATTTTAGCTATGGACGATCCTTTGTTATTGTTATACCTAAAGATGTTGTCTAGAGCAAAAGAAGAAAAATATTATAAGATTGGGTAAAATAAAAATTAACAGTCGCATATTTAGACATATATATATTTAATTTTTAAGGATAAAGTGCCATTCAGTTTAGCAGATTAAAAGATACTGTGTTAAAATATAGTATTAAAATAAAACGTATTTTTTGCAGCTTTCAACTTTCCTCTTAGATAAATTAGAAATTGATTTAAACATTTAATCTTGAACTACCGCTTTATGTAGGTTTATAAGATTATACTGCTGTTATTATAGGTACGTGCAAGGAATTGAGGATCTAGGCAAGGAAGCAAAACTTTATACAGAACTTCCGAATGGAAGAATAAAATGTACGGCCTGTGCTAGATTGTGTGAGATACCTGAAGGCAAAATTGGCCTTTGTGGTGTCAGAGGAGTAGTTAATAAAAAACTCCAACTATTTGTTTATGGCAGAGTTATTTCAGGACATGTTGATCCAATAGAAAAAAAACCTGTAACTCATTATAGGCCTAATAGTGCTATTTTTTCAATAGCAACTACAGGTTGTAACTGGCTTTGCAAATACTGTCAGAACTATGATATTTCTCAGCGACGCAAAATAGAGGGCCTAGAAATGACGCCAAAGCAGGTTATAGACAGGGCGGAAGAGCTAGGTTCTCAAGGAATTGCCTACACATATAATGAGCCTTCTATTTTTATTGAATTTGCAAAAGATTGTGGAATTGAAGCCCACAAGAGGGGTATTTTTAACATTTTTGTTTCAAATGGATACGATACTCCTGAATCCGTTGATATGATGAGTAAGTTTTTGGATTGTATAACGGTAGATTTTAAGGGAAGTGGCAAGCAGG
>DASQWW010000087.1:0-7815 GCA_035640055.1 Nitrososphaeraceae archaeon
AATTTGTCCTTAACAAAAGGATGTTATATAAGGCTTATTTACTAAATCGCATATTAATGTAAATGTAGGTATTCTATTTGATAGCTAATATTGTCCATACTAGCTTAAATCCTCGTGGTGGAAGCGAGCGACTGGCCATTATAACAATGAAAGCGCTATCGGAGATGAATATCGGTATTGACCTTACAACGGTTGAAAAACCCAATATTATGCATCTAAAAAGAACATATGGTCAAAGTATAGCTGCCGTTATTCAGAAGGTTAGAATAGTAAATACTTTACAATCTCTTGAAGAACCGAACACAAAAACCTATGACTTTACTATCAATACTCATGCAGATATACTCCCATATTTCCATCCTACTTTCTCTAAAAATAATACTATTACATACTGTCATTTTCCACTTGCAAAATACCTAATTGATTCTAAAAGTCGAGATTATATCAGAATGCTGAAAAGCATAAATTTGACAACACTTAATACTTCAGATGACAGCGAAAAAGATTATTACCAATCAGCTAGAAATACTTACCTTCAAATGATGCAAAATTCTACTATACTTACGAATTCCATCTTTAGTCAAAGAGCGATATGGAAGGCATTCAGGATAGATTCGACTGTGCTAAGCCCTCCTGTAGATGTTGATTTTTTTAGAAATGCGGGATTGACATCCTCGTCCTCATATAATAGTAGGAAGGATACAATTCTCGTAATATCTAGGTTTAATCCAACCAAGAAGATAGAAAATGCAATTAGACTTGCGAAATTATTAAAACAAAATGAAATTGGAAGTGGCATGAAGATCGTTGGAAACCTATCTCCTGAAGGGTTTGGTTATTACTCTTACCTGAAAGAAATGGTGCAGAATTGTGGACTAGCAGATTACGTAACGTTTGAAATCAATATTTCTGCAGGTAAGCTACTCATGTTGATGTGTGAATCCAAAATATACTTTCATCCGCTACCAGGAGAACCTTTTGGAATATCTACAGTTGAAGCGATGAGTGCAGGATTAATCCCTGTTGTACCTGATATAGGAGGACATACAGAATTCGTACCTCCAAAGTACCAAATCCATACCTTTGGAGAAGGAGTTGAAGCTATTGCATCGGCATTAGATGCACCATATTCAGAGAGGATATCGATTAGCGATTCGGTAAAGAAATATTCAATACAAAATTATATTCGGCATTTTCAACAGATTGTGAAGGAAATACCTATTACTACTAAAGTCCAGATCTAGACAACAAGAAAAAGAATTGCTTGAAGAATATCAAAGACAGTAATAATACATAGCCGGCTCAAGGCAAAAATGACTGGCATAAATAAAAATAAGAACAATCTCTTTAGCACTAAAGTTTAGTTACTGAGATGAAGAAATGTGATCAGAATTTGGCAAAAATTGATATTTAATACAATACTTTTATAGAGGCAGTCAATAAGGTTAAATGAAAACAGGTAATAAGAAATGGCGAAAAGGTATCTAAGAAATCCTCCTCAGTAAAGAAATAGAATTACATATTTCATTTGGTACCTCGCCTATGCTATGACATGACTCATCAAATTAATTAACAGGTAAATTATATTGATAATTGTAAGAAATAATAGATGACCCTAACGTCTGATCCAGCTGACTATCAAACTAATACATCCAAGAGCGGCGAATATTCCAAACCTACTCTAGATCACAGTAAAATCCTTGTTTTATGTATTGATAGAGATGATGATATTGGATCTAAGGGCCGTATGAAAACTCCTATTGTAGGTAAAAACTACTGCATTGACGCAGGAATAAGGTTAGCGATTGAAGATCCAGAAGATCCAGATGCTAATGCTATTTTTGGAGCAGTTAAAACATATGAAGAGCTAGTCAGTAAGGGGTATGATTCTGAGGTCGCTCTTGTTGCAGGCAAGTTCAATCGTGGAATAGAAGCAGACGAAAAGATTGGCTTCGAAATTCAGAATGTCCTCAGTAAGTACAAAGCAGATGCAGCGGTACTTGTTTCTGATGGAGAAGATGATGAAATGGTCATTCCTATTATTCAAGCATTGATCCGAGTTATATCTATCCAAAGGATAATCATTAGACATAGCAGAAGTGTAGAATATTCATATGCTATCTTGGGTAGATACATCAAGATGCTCATTTATGATCCTAGATACTCGAAATTTTTTTTGGGTGTTCCAGGATCATTATTAGTTGCTGGTGGCCTTGCTACTGTCTTTGGATTAACAAAGGAAGCTCTAGCGTTAGCATTGAGTATTCTTGGAGGTGCCTTCATCATTCGTGCCTTTGATATAGACAAGGCACTAGGTTCACTTGGAAGACCGACACCTTCCGGTTTTATAAGAATTTTCTCAGTATTTGCTGGTGTGCTGATTATCCTTGCGTCATTAGCGTATGGTCTTTCAAGCATTCCTCCTGAAGCAATTAAAGCAGATATGGCTATAACTAAAGTAATAACAAATAGAATAATTATTGGAAGTTTTGTCCATAGTACGCTTACACTGCTGTGGATTGGTATCGCAACTATACTAGCAGGATCATTATTGAGCAACTGGTTCAAAGGCAGCATCAGGACGATGTCAGATATTCTACGCCTGGTGGTACTTGCGTTGCTCTATTTTCCTATCTTGCAATTTACGTCTATTCTAACAGAAGGTACTAGTCCCTTTACCTTGATTTCATCTCTTCTTATAGGTTTAGCTATAACCTTGGTTGCCGCCACTTTCCTATTTCAATATTTCAGAAATAAAAAAGGGGGGGAAGTGCTAAAGGATTGACAATAAAATTAGTAAGTATAATGTCTAACTTCACTTTCGGTAAATTTTATAATATCATAGTTTAACACGTTAAGAGTACATAATGGAAATAGGAGATATTGGTAGTAGAGCTCTTGCAGAAACAGCTCTTAAATATAGCGGTCTTTATAGAATTTATGAACATAGGTTAGAATCACAAATCCTAAAGCAGTCACTTCCTAATCATGTCGCCATAATTTTGGATGGAAATAGAAGGTGGGCAAAATATCACCTGCTTGGGATACATAGCGGCCATTTCATGGGTGCTGATAAGGCAGAAGAGCTTTTGACTTGGATCCACGATCTTGGTATTAAGATTACTACATTATATGTTTTATCAAATGAGAATCTGGACAGAAAAGATGAAGAAATATATAATATTTATAATCTTTTACAAATAAAACTGGAAAAACTGTATAATGATTCAAGAATACATAAACGTAGAATGAAAATCAAGGCTATAGGAAATGTTAATCTTCTTCCCAAGTCATTGCAAGAAATTTTAACCAGGCTGGAAGAAGATACGGCAGATTACAATTCTATGTTTCTTAATATTGCTATCGCATATGGAGGGCAAAAGGAGCTTGTCGATGCAATAAAGAAAATTGTGTCAATGGCAAAAGATGGCAAAATCAATATTGAAGATATCGATGAGAAGTTAATTGAGTCATGTCTTTATACATCTCATTTGCCCCAGCCAGAACCTGATCTAATACTAAGAACATCAGGAGAAAAACGTCTTAGTGGGTTTCTTATATGGCAGAGTGCATATAGTGAATTAGTATTTATGGATGTATTTTGGCCCGAGTTCCGAAAAATAGACCTGATGCGTGCTATTAGAACATATCAACATAGAATACGGAGATTTGGTAGATAAGGATGATTATGAGAAGTAAGCGGTATATATTTATCAGCCTTCTTTCAGATTCATAACATTCTTTCTTTTCATTCTGCTAGCAGATTAGTAAATAACTCTTAACTCTAAAGATCTGGCTATTTAAAATACGGAATTTTAGGCTGGGTAACATTACATTATATTGCTCGATTATGGCAAAAATGCCATTTTTGTCTTTCTAGAAATTGAGACGACAACATATTTTGCGACTCTTGAGTATTCTAGCTAAAAAATTATAAAACCAGCCTCATATCATAATAGCGATAAACCATTGAATTTATTAGAATAATCGAAGAATTAATTAACGTTATATAAATTGTAGTTGCGTAGTATGTTGATGCTATATGGTACAACATGGAGATTATAATTCAAGTACAGAAAAATGGTATTGCAGCTATTGGATGACTTTGCACGAATGGGAAGATATCCATGATTATGCTCCTCCAGATATATTAGGAGAAGAGCTTGACGAAGGAGAGATGTATGGTAATAATATTAATGAGGATCAACAAAAATAACAAGAACGTTAAGACGAAAAGGATAGTAAATACTATTCCCTTTGAAGACTAATGGTAGAGGAACGCTCTGCTGGTGCTATAATATTTTCGATTAACAAGAGATCTACTGAAATAGAATTCCTACTGCTACACTATGTATCAGGTCATTGGGATTTTCCAAAGGGCAATATAGAGTCTAATGAAGATGAATTGCATACTGCCTATCGAGAAATACGTGAAGAAACTGGGATTGAAGATGTAGAGTTTCTAAACGGTTTTAAAAAAAAGATAGAGTATTATTACAAACGCCAACAAAAATTAGTCCAAAAGGAAGTCACTTTTTATCTTGCTAGGACTAATAGCAGGAAAGTAATACTCTCCCACGAACATATAGGATATGCATGGAAGAAATATGATGAGGCGGTGAATCAACTGACTTATAAAAACGCAAAAAACTTGTTAATATATGCTAAAAGATTTTTGAATGGGTTTAGTTAATGTCAAATAGTATAGATTTGACTTTTTATTTCTTTTATTGCTTTTAAAGGATCCTTAGATCTAATAATTGAACGACCAATTATAAAATAGTCAGTACCAATTTTGGCAGCATTTTTTATTTCGCCACCTTGAAAACAAAATCCTGGTGAATATATTGGAACTTGTTTCTGATTAGCCAGTATTTCTTGTAAGATATGTGTTTGTGTAGCCCCTACTACAATACCATCGACTTGACAGGTGTATGCGTACCCAAGCAACAATTTATACATACTGGTAATCTGATTATTGCTATTTTTTGTCTCATTTATGACTGTAACACCAAAGCCTTCTTTTGCACCAGGATGACTCATATAGATTAAAGCAATAATACCGCCATTCATACTGTGAGCCTGCTGTACTGCAGAATGCAATGAACCTTTTCCGATAAATGGATTAACTATTATTGCATCAAAACCCATCTTCAAAAGATAGCTAATAGCAATACTGTTAGTATCGTTAATGTCATTAAGTTTGATGTCTGCAATAGATTGCAGACCGTAGAAATGGGCCAGTTCATTTATTTCCAATATTTCGAAGAGAGATAGTGGCAAAATAAGATGAAAGTTCATTTTGATTGCACAAATGTGTTTTTCTAAAAGAGTAATCGTAGTTTTAACAAATTCCTTGAGATCAGGTCTAGGTGATGGATCAACAGCTAAAACTATCCTACTCTTCTTATATTTTGAACTGTTATCTATTCTTTCACAAAAAGATGGTGAATTAACCATAGGTTCCCACAAGAGGATGGCCAGCAGCAAGCTTAATTAATTTAAGGTAGATGTAACCGTGTTCGTCTATTCTACTGGAGAAGAACGGTTGTTCTACTCTCTGGCTAGAATATCGCAAAAATGGATTCTTCGGTTCTTCCTTAATAACAAGGTAATAAAAGTATGATATCGTATCTGAGTCACTTAGACTCATTGCTGCTCCAATGATAAATTTCCTGTTATCATCGTCACAACCTCTATTATTATCCTTAAAGAGGAACAGTGGTAGCGGTGGCTCATCATAAATTGTTTTGTAGGCGGCAACTTTTGCAAGGCTTGATAAATCCTTCAATCTTATTGTTACATATTTCGACTTCTTATCTATCCTTGCCGTTTTTGTAAGAGTTGCAGGAAATTTATCGACATTAATAATCGGTGAATAAACAAAAGTTGGATTAACTACAGAATCAACTACTATTACTTCTTCTGTCTCGCCAGTGATTCTATATGCAAGATATTGACCGTCTTTGTTTTCCAAGCTTTTCACAAAATAAATTACTGGCCTTCCGTTTATAAAATCAGTTTGAACTGCAAAGACATGTTCTTTATTTAAAACTAATGAGAAAGCTGGCATTGGAGCACGTTCTAATGCACATACCAACCTACCAAAATCTTTCATAGTGGACAACTCAACATAACATGGTGATTTAAGCTGCAATTTGTCATTATTCTTAATAAGAATACTATTAAAGTGCTCTGTCCTCTAATGAAAAGTGATAATATTAACTAGATATATATTTTAACCACTGATGAGCAATTGCTGTCATCACCATAAATTATGTAAGTTAATAAACCAAACAAAAGTTTATCTTGACGATAATAATGGTAAACCAACCAGATCATCCTTATGGCGTGCGTATGTAAGTCTTGAGTATGCTATACTGGACTTGAAATTAAGGTATAATGTACAAGAAAACCCTATCTCAAAAATAGAAATAAAAAATAAAGGGGTAGTTAACAAGAGCTCGGATGGAAATCTGTATAAAGAGAATTATATCAAAATTGTAAAATTGAAACTTGAAAAAGCTGATCTTCTTGATAGGAAGGTTTTGCTTTCAGAATTAAGGTTATGTAGAGACTTACTGAAAAATTTGGTTACAAAACTGTCATGATCGTTCATATTGAATTATGGCTGCCATTACTATAGTTAGCTCTACAGTCAATTACGTCATTTAGATCTGCACCCGTTCCTATCAGCGTCACCTTTAATCCAGTCTCTCTTTCTATATTCTCTATGAACTTTCTGGGTTCTGCAGGCAATTTTGCAATGTTCCTTATACCAGAACATTCAGGAAAAATGACATCGAGCTTAGTAATTGCTAACTGTGTTGCACCATTTAGTGTTATCGCTTTCTTCGCAAGGGTCATGTCAAACGGTGAAGCTCTTCTTTGTCTCCCAGTTACAGTACCTAATTCCAGCCATCCGCGTTCTTTAGCTTCTTTACTACTAATCTCATTTTGTAATGGACCTCCTCCTACACGGGTAACATATGCTTTAAAAACTACCAGAACTTCATCGACTCTTTTTGGACCAATTCCAACATCCGAACATATCGCAGAGGCGGTCACATCTTTTGACGTTACATATGGATATCCTCCATGATAGAGAGAGAGAAAAGTTCCCTGAGTACCCTCAATAATTATAGTTTCCTTATTATCTAATGCGCAGTTAACAGAATTACTGACATCTTCAATGTATAACAATAACTCTGGAATATCTTTAGCAAGTTTCAAAGTTCGTAATGCTCTATCCGCATTTGCAGGACCAGTACCTGTACCTGTCGTGCCTATCTTGCTTTTGAGGTGTTGCTCTGCATTATCCTTTTCAATATGTATTTTTTCAATAACTCCGCATTGCGAGTCAATGAAAGTCCTATCCTGTGTATTAAATGAGGAAATTTCTTTTAACAGAATTTCTGGGTAAACTAGAACTCCTGACCCAATAAATAATTTAGTCGATAGGTTTAACACTGCACTAGGTAGCATTCGAACTTTGTAGGTTTTACCTTCTAGAGCGAACGTATGACCAGCATTTGGTCCTACTCCTCCTCTCACTGCAATTGAGGGATTGTCTCTGTAAGCTAGATATGCAACAATTTTGCCTTTTCCCTCATCTCCAAAGAATCCTCCTACTGTTACAATACATGGCATATAGAGGTTTGTTCAAATCTGATGCTATTTTAAGCTACTTTATAAGAAAGAAATAATTAGGTAAAAATCGATCTTTTAATTAGTTTGCAATGAATTTCTACTCTTGATGTCAATTGATCCAAAGACTGCCGGAAACATTATTCAAATCTTGGCAGACCTTCCAGA
>DASQWW010000088.1:0-14269 GCA_035640055.1 Nitrososphaeraceae archaeon
ATTATTATTATTATTATCTATGTCTTTGAGCCACTCAATTATATGCTCAAGAAGTGGTTTATTACCTAAAGGTAGCATAGGTTTGGGGATGAAGAATGTGTATGGCTGTAATCTAGTTCCCAGACCACCAGCAAGGATTACCGCTTTCATATATCTCTATATTCAAGTCATTTCGTTAGGGAGCTATATAGATATAATATAATTGATCTGACGTCAATATTTTTTTAGAATCTTTTTGATTTTGTAAATAACTTCTTTCGGATCTCTACCAAATACTAATGTCATGGGCTCTTTGCCTATATCTCCTTTGTGATAAATAACTTCAGCCTTTGGATTCTTTAGTAGTGCATTCTTGATCCCCCAAAATACTGATGTCCCTTCTCTTTTCTTCGTACCTTCAGGCTCCATATGTCTTTCATAGTCGGAAATTTGGAAGAGTGATTGACAAATATGTAGTATTTTTTCATCAAATTTGATATTCATTGCAGCTCTAATTGAGCGATCAGTAAACATATACGAAAGAACAGCCGTGGCTACATGTTTTGAAGCACCAAACTCTATGAAAGATGCAGATCTTGCTAGACTTTCTATCTTGATAATTCTACCTTTCACTCCCGCAACATCTAATATATTTTTTGCATCAGGCAAGGCAAATGCTATATTTGATTGAGTTTCAGGTATTAGTCTACCAATATTATCCAATTTCTGTATTTTATCTACAGCATATTGTAACTCTTGCAATACATTATAACGGTTAGCATACTCATACATGATGGATCCTGGATCAGTAACAATAAGCCCTTTGCCTAAATTCGATGCCTTTTTAATTGCCTCATAAACAAATTGATTCGCCAATTTACATGCATCGACTTGCTGAAATCCTCTGGCGAAAAAAGCAGTGGCTGCTGCTGAAAAATTACAGCCTGAGCCGTGAGTGTCTTCGATATTTATTCGTGGATTTGAAATTTTGACTAGATTATCCTTACTATCTAAAAGAATGTCTGTCACATATTTTCCATCCCCATGACCGCCTTTGATAATGACGCTTTTGGTACCAAGTTTTTTGATTATCTCGGCTGCTTTAATGGCATTATTTTCAGATTTTACCTCTACTCCACTCAGCTTTTCTGCTTCCTTTACATTTGGTGTCATTAACATTGAAATAGGAATTAGTTCTGAAATAAATGACTCCAAAGCATTATCAAGCAAGAGCTTTCCACCAGTTCCAGCTGCAAAAATTGGATCCAAGATAACAGGAACTACAGATCCTTTAATCGACCGAGATACAGTTTCTATTATTGGTTTACTGTGAACCATCCCAATTTTTATAGCTAGTGGAGGGATATCGATTAAAATACTTTGTATTTGTCTTCTAATTACCTCTGGACTTATCTCATAGATACCTGAAACCTTCTGAGTATTTTGCGCGGTTACAGTGGTAATTGCGGTGCATCCATAAACACCTAATGCCAAGAAAGTCTTAATATCAGCTTGTATACCAGCTCCTCCTCCTGGATCACTCCCTGCAATAGATAATGCTACCTTTGTCATTATATCATCTAACAATGAATGATTATTCAGTTTATCGGACAAGGTAGCGTGGGGGCCGTCTGACTATAGAATTACACTCAAAAGGCACCAGAAATTTCTATTTCTATACAGTATTATTCAAGGACTATTTAATTATGACTACATAAACTGTGAAAGAAAAATATAGTCTGACTTTAAGAAATAAAGGTCTTAAAATCTCGCTATAAAAGGCTTACTTTCAGCCGTTTTGGGCTTGACTTAAAAATCATTTTTGAATATTTTCTTAAAAAAGGTTCCTTTGGGACAGAGGATCTGTTGATATCTTAAATACCAATATTTTTTTTGTCAACATCGAATATATTGCAAAGTCTGACAATTGAAAATTGTTATAATTAACATAACTCTTATTTTGCGGCGAAGTTCCATATATTTCAACATTTGAGGGATACCATCAAAAATAAAGACAAGACTAAGGAGAAGGCTTTCTGTCCAAAATGCAAGTCAAAAAGCATTCTTTCTATTATAAACGAATACGGCGGTAGAGAAACACACAATAAATTAAAACAAAACAAGGTGATAGACAGCGATTATCGCATAAAAGTTGAAGATCGAAGCTGTATAAGCTGTGGGAATCAATGGTATCATTCATGTTCGGTCATGTAATATAGATCTTACATCGTATTAGTACAGAATCTACTGGATGACGAAAATGACTGATTTGCACTAACCAAATGAATATACTTAAAAGAGATTTTATTATTTACCTAGGTATTTTAGCATAACTCAGGTTTTTGAATTTCTTTTCTGACCATTTAGAATATATACATTAGAACATATACAAATTGTAAATACGAGTATTTAGTAATTTTCTTAAATCTACGTTATGACAATCGAATTTATAGTGACTATTGCTTTATGAGGACAGCATTGACCGTACCATTCTGTCCTGGCCTTGAAAGAACCTTAGCCGTTCCTATTTCAGTTTGAAGTAATGCACCCTTGCTGATTACTCCTCGTCTCTCATAATCCTTGTTTGCAGGATTTCTGATTACCTGTAGTATCTTTATTTTTGTTGTTTTCCTAGAGTTGGAATCAACAACATTAGCAAATTCAGCGCTTTTAAGAGCAGACTTTATCCTTTTTCCTCTTGCTCTCCGTGTTATTACTTCAGTTGTGCCTACAATAGCTTCATTAGGATACCTATCAATTTCAAATTTCCTTCGTCGCCTTGAAGCGATCTTTCGACCACCTGACAATTTGCGTCCCGCAAGACTTTCTATCGACTTTCGCATACATTTTGAAATATTTCGTTCTAATTAAGGCTTTTCCAAAGTTTGACAAGGCTTAATTTTTATTATTTTTGTTTGTTATAGCCATCAGTTTGTCCTTCATAGAAGTTAGATCGCTCACGCCGAAATAGTTTTGAAATTTCTTGGTTGTCTTATAAAATTTCAATCTTCCTATTTTTTCATATTCAATAAATCCTATGCGTTCGAGTTCTTTGAGTTGACTGTAGACCTGACTTCCACGTATGTCTAAAAGGCGTTTTGAATTTATTGGTTGTTCATATGCAATATAAGAAAGGGTTTTCAGAGTAGCCATAGAAATTATTGGTCTCTGTGCGAACCTTCTTATAAGTGGAGTATAATTCGGTTTTAACTGAAATACAAAACTTCCATCATCAAGCTGCGTAATTTCAATAGCCTTGAAAACACATTCAGTTTTTTTAACTAAATCCTTGACAATCTTTAGAGTCTTTCTTTTTGAGTTTGTACCTGAAGCCCTGAGTAGTTCATCTATGGATAGGGGTCTGCCAGCAGAGTAAAGGGCAGCCTCGATTCTTGCTATAACTTCAGCTTCAGGAAGGCACTCCAATTTATGGAGATTGAAGAAATTGATTAATTTATTACTTCTGTTCCTTCCATATAGTTATCTCTATATCTTCAGAATATTCTTTCTGTGTTAAATCTACTTTACCTTTTGTAGCCAAAGAGAGCATTGCTATAAAGCATCTTACAACTTCCAATGTATCCATTTTTGCAGTAATACTTTTGAATACAGTTTGCCTATGTTTACTAACAATGTCGAAAATCATCTTTTCATAAGCTCTCAATATCTCTTCAAATTTTACAAGATATTCATTAAAGCTGAAGGTTTCAATAGGTTCAAGCTGTTGTTTTTTTTGTTTACGGTTCGCTAGTTCAGTAACCATTTTTTCAAGAACATAAATAAGCTCTTCTAATGATATTGGATACGTTGAATCAATCCTAAAGGGGATTTCAATAGGATTTAACTTTGGTACGTCTTGACTAACTTGTCTTAGTTCTAGTCTTTTTTTTTGCATAGAGATCTTTTCTAACCTAAAAATGCTTTCAACTTTCAATCGATGTATTATAGATGACGATAAGATAGCAACACCAAATATTCTAAGATCCTTATCTTCAGATGAACTATTAATTCTGAGAAGCAATTCAAGAAGTGTGCTAAGATCAATACTCCACACGTCTTTCCTAGCAATAAGTGAAAGATTAAACAATAAATTTAAAGGAGGTTCAGATATCGCCTTCTTAGTATTCGTTACTGATAAACCATCTTGCAGCATTCTGTAATTCGGCACCAATAGTTATAATATTATGCTGGTAATAAAACGTACGTATTTGCTTTAATAATATATAGATTATTATTAATTATATATACCAAATAATCATGTGTAAAAACTTATATTTTGTTCGAATGTCAATTAAGATTTTTTAGCTCTTGTTGGGAGTTGAGTTAAGGTCTATATTCAGTCCTGCTCTTTAAAAATCAACAACAATATATATGAAGGGCCTCTCGTTCGTGCAGCATCAATTCTAAGATAAAGATGTATTGTCTTTATTGTGATAAATAAATCATATATAATGAATCCTATATTATTGTTGTTATATTTTATATCAAATAATATTGATGATTCGAGATAGAGTTTCTCATATAATGCTTTAATTTAAATATCTTAATTACAAGAGGTTAGATGTTTGGGGCAACAAAATAAGGTATATGCTGAAGTAAAACTTCATGGTATTTTGATATTACTTCATACGCCTTTTGGTTTAACTTTCTTCAATAAGTTAGCAAAAACCAGGGCTGCAAGAATTTATGCTAGATTTAATGTCTATATTATGCCTGCCATTACAGCATTGGCAGTTTTTCTAATAGTCAGTTCTTTGGCAGTAGTTTTTTCAAATGCAGCAGCCAGGGAAGGAGCCCGTGATGTAGGTCCGCAGGGCAGCCTACTCATTCCAGGATTAAATCCTTATCTTCCCTGGACATACGGATGGCTTGCGCTCATTATTACAATCGTTGTTCATGAGGCAGGACATGGAATAGTAGCTCGTGTGTATAATATCACGGTAGAATCCACAGGTATTTTACTAGTGTTAGGAATAATACCGGTAGGTGCATTTGTAAACATAAAACAAGAAGAGTTAGAAAAAACACCACTAAAGCAAAGGAGTGCAATTTTGACTGCAGGGCCACTAAATAATATGGCATTAGCAATAATTTCATTGTTTGCCCTTTACCTTACAGTATCCACTCTTAGTCCACTTCCAACGTCTGGTGAACCAAAGTTTGGAGTTTCTGTGGTGGGAGTAAGCCAAGGCTCACTTGCAGAATCACTAGGTTTGTCTAAGGGATCTATTGTTCAACACATAGCTGGACATGAAGTACACAGTGTGGGAGATGTTGGTATCCTTCTTAGATCAAACCTTGGTAATACTATAGAAATAACATGGCAGGACAATAAGGGGGAAATTCAAAGCCATCAGTTAACTCTCCCGTCAATTGTAAAAACAAAACAAGGGATCCTTGGTGTTATCGTAACGGATCTGGCAGACCCTTCTTTGGTATTGGAAAGGTATAAAAGTTTTTTTAATTCTAATCCCTTGGCTCTGCTCGTTCCTCCAACACTCGGGAAGGGTTCATTAACCGTTCCTTATTCAGATATGATGGCAACAAAGTATGACTCCAATATATTAGGATCATCTTTTCCTATAGCCGCCAATATGCTTTTCTGGTTGTGGTTCATCAATTTTAATGTTGGAATATTCAATGCTCTTCCTATAATCCTTCCATTAGATGGAAGCCAGCTATATAATTCATTAATTGAAAGTAGAGTAACATCCAAAAAACATATGTTGAAAAATGCTTCTATGCTACTAACGGTTGCTATGACCGCCATGGTATTTATGTCATTCCTTCTACCTTGGCTGCCTTTCTAAAGGTGTAGATGTCACGGCAATAGAAATAATTGTCGTTTCGTTTTTTTCAGTAGCTTTGAATTATTCTAAATGGTTTTCATAAGGTATATTAATCTAAACATACAATATAAAATGGCTTATTAACGGTAAACATAAGGATTTTTTTGCCTCTGTTAGAAGGAATTGTAGTTGTCAAAGGAGGCAAAAGATTGCCGAAATAGCTAGGTAAAAGAATAATCGTGGAGAAGAGTGACCCAGTAAAAAATAAATTCATACAAGATGTTAGTGAACATACTATTTCAAAGCAAAACGATGATAGTGGGATAATAAAGTCTGCTGACGCCAAAAGTAAAAGGCTAGAAAATGAGGAAAAAGAACATCATCTTGCTGCAAAGCCAATAAGAGATAGCGTAGGTATTGTTACAAACACTGTTTTAGAGTCTATTCCGCCAGAATCCCAAGTTACATCAGCTAAGTTCGAGGGTCCTAACATAGCATTATATACTCGAAATCCAAAATTTTCTCTTACCGAATTAACCTATCATTTATCTTCGCTTTCTAAAACTCTAAAAAAGAGATTTGTTATTCGTACTGATCCTTCTATACGACTACCGGAAGATGAAACGAGGGCGGCTGTTGTGAAATTACTTCCAAAAGACATTTTAATTTCTGCTGTATTCTGTGATGATGCAACAGGTGAAGTTGTACTTGAGGTTAATCGACCAGAAATTATTGACGCTGATATGGTAGTTAAGATAGCTCAATCTACTGGCTGGATTGCTCATACCAGACGTTCTCCACATATTCCATCCAGTAGTATTAGTATTATCCATTCTACATTGAAGAGCTCAGCAAAAGATAGAATAATATTTCTTGAAGAACTTGGAAATAGAATATTTCGGACTCCAATCATAATAGGCAATAATTCTGGAAATGGAAATTTGGACAGAAATTTTCATAAACAACAATACATGATTTCGGAACCTATATCTACACAACAATCGCGACAGGCAGGCAAAGAAGAGGTTATGCTTTTCTGTCTTGGAGGTGTTAAGCAGGTTGGGAGATCTTGTTTCATCGTTGTAACACCTGAAAGCAAGGTGATGTTGGATTGCGGAATTAATCCTGGTGAAACTTCGGGATTGGATGCGTATCCTAGACTAGACTGGTTGAATTTTAACTTGGATGATCTTGATGCAGTGATTATAAGTCATGCGCATATCGATCATCAAGGTTTTTTGCCAAGCCTATTCAAGTACGGGTATAATGGACCAATTTATTGTACTGAGCCAACCTTGCCACTGATGACTTTACTCCAATTAGATTCCGTAAAGATTGCAAAAGGTAATGGTACATATTTACCATACGAAGCAAGAGATGTTAGCGAGGTTATCAAACATTGTGTTACATTACCATATGGTAAACCGACTGATATTTCACCAGACATTACAATTACATTAAATAATGCTGGCCATATTATGGGAAGTGCAACCGTTCATCTTAACATTTCTGGTGCTCATAATATACTATATTCTGGAGATTACAAATACGCAAAAACACAACTTCTGGATAGTGCCTTATCAATATATCCAAGAGTTGAAACACTAATCACCGAAAGTACGTATGGGAATACGACTGATATAATGCCAGATCAATCGCTTGTTTATCGGACCTTTACCGATAGCGTCAACAGAACGCTTTCAGAAGGTGGAAAAGTCTTGATTCCAGTTCCTGCAGTAGGAAGAGCCCAAGAAATTATGCTTGTCATAGATAAGGAAATGAGAGAAGGTCGTCTTATAGAATCTCCAATCTACATTGAGGGGATGATATCAGAGGCAAGCGCCATACATATGTCTTATGCACATTATTTAGGATTTGATGTACGAAAATCGGTTTCCCAAGGTATCAATCCATTTCAATCAGAATATTTTACCATAGTGAATGGTTATGGAAAAAGAGACGAAGTTTTCAACGATGAGGATCCATCGATTATAATGGCCACGTCTGGTATGCTGGAGGGTGGTCCCTCCGTCGAATATTTTAAAGAAATAGCACCTTCCAGCAAAAATAAGATCATTTTCGTTTCTTATCAAATTAATGGAACACTTGGAAGGCGTGTTCTTGATGGTGCGATGACTGACGTCAGTATGCTAGAGAAAAGTGGTAAAGTAAAGGTTATTCCAGTTAGATGTGAAACTCAAAAAATCGACGGCTTCAGTGGCCATAGCGATTTCAACCAGATACTAAGCTTTGTATCAAGAATAAGACCAAAACGAGTATTAGTAAATCACGGTGAAAAATCAAAATCAGAGAATATCGCTAGTTCAATATATTCTAGGTTCAAAATAAGATCCAGCGTACCAGATAATAGAGAAATTCTCAAATTGCGGTAATAATAATTATGACAATTTTTCCATAGCGTTTTTAGGCATGTTTATGTTATAAAATCTGAATTGGCCATAAGATATCGTTGCGTTGACTGTAACATTGTACTTAGTGGAGAAGGAGCCTCCAGACATTACCTTGCTAATCCTACCCATAAATTAGAAAAACTTCCACCGTCTTTAAAAGCTATTAAAAATTACAGGCATACTTTAAAATAATAATAATAATATTACTCTCTTATCCTTTCAAGGCTGGAAACGACCTGCCAAAGCATAGTCCTAATATGAGATTGCATTTGGGGGTTTTGAGTTATTGTATCTAACATACTTATCGCGTTTGCGGCTCGAATAGATAAACTCCCGTCCTTTTCTTCCTTCAGCACAATAAGTACATCCTTGACCATTTTTCTAATATTCCGCTGAATATCATTGTTCTTACTTATCATATCTAATGTGGCTATAGCATTAGCCAGGTACTCTTGATTTTCTCTTTGTTTTAGTTCCTTCTTGGTTGAAGTCATAATACTTACCAACTAATTATTTGACAAATAACAAATAGTGGCTTTTGAATGTTTTTGTCATTTTTTGAGAAGTACTATAATAGATTATTCTTTCCTATGAATAATAATTTATTGTTATATTTTTTTCTTTATTCGATAAAATCTACTGTAATACTCAAATAGCTTCAGGTAAAATCTAATCAGTTAATATAATAAACAGAAAAATATATATACACTTGGACTTAACTCGCTGTAACATCTGTAGCACAAACATTACATAAATCATATAAAAGAACATGTATTGATTGCATATCATCTATCTAACAGGGCATAAGCTCAAGAAAAAGCTTGAATGTATAGAAAAAAGTAATAGATACGGACAAAATGATGTAACCAAACGAGTATGGATTCCATCAGGATTTATTGATAGACTTAAACAAAGTTGGCGACTCTTATTTCAATACTCATTTATGCCTTATAAACGGCGTCAAAAATTAGCTTTGCAGCTATCAATATCAATGACACGGAAAACAATTTTTGTAAAATACTTTCCTTTACACTCGGTGAAATTCTTGCTCCAATCTGACCGCCTACCGAGGCTCCCGCGGCCAACGATAATGCATCAATATAATTGTGATGTCCTAAGAGAGTATGAGTGAACACACCAGCCAGCGAAGTTATTAGAAGTGCAAGCTGCGAAGTCGCTGAAGCATTGAGTATAGTCATCCCGAGTATTATGACCATTGTTGGAACAAAGACTATTCCGCCTCCAATGCCAAAAAGACTTGATATGAGTCCTGCGATAAAGCTGCCAGAATAGAATAGTAGATGTAATGGTATCGATTGTGATTTTCTTTTATATTTTTCTCTGATAACAGAATTCTTGTACATGAAATACGTGCCAGCAAGAACCAAAAGAATAGCAAAAGATATCTTGAAGAATTCAAGTGAGACTTCTCTCGAAAGGAATGCTCCAGTAATGGCTCCTATGATCGCTAACATCGATATCTTGAAGGCAATTCTATAGTGAATTCGTCCTTGTTTGGAATATACTGCAGCTGAGGAAGCACTGCTGAAGGCTACAGCAACTAAACTGGAGCTAGCTATCTGAGTTGGCTGAAATCCTAAAAAAGTCAGTGCAGGTGTGATTATGATTCCTCCTCCTATGCCAATCATAGATCCAAGTGTGCCAGCTCCTATTCCTACTACAACTAAAATTACAATCATATCAAACAATGATTTTGCACATATCCTAAACGCAGTATTGCTATGTGTAATAGTCATTATAAAAAATTTTTGCACAAACATCCTCTATGTGTACATATTATCATCGTATATCTTCGACTATCCAGAGATTTGATTTGACTAAAACAACAGTAATATAATTTGTTACGGTATTGTACCGACAAGTTAATTAAAAGCTGTTTGTCGAATATCATCATTGAGTCTTCCAGAGGCTAAATTTAAGATCAATGTCAAAGAAGGAGTCGTGGAATTAGAGGGAAATGAGAATTTTGTGGATAAACATTTAGATAAATTCGAAGAGATCTTCAAAGTTGCAATAAGGGAGGCTATTACGCCAGAACTTGGTTATAATAGTAGTTCTACGAATGCGTCCTCTTCATTATTATCGCCTACTATTCAAAAGAGATATGATGATATGCAATCACTTCAACTAATTAAAAAACACAACAATAATAAGCACACTATAAAACAGTCTGGTTCTTTATCACCTGTTCCTGTCGACCTCAAAGCAAATGAAGATAAGTTAGGTTTAAGGGAATTTTATTCAGAGAAAAAACCGGTTAGTCACTATGAAAAGGCTGTAGTATTTGTATATTATCTCACAAAATTTAACAAGCAAACACAAATCAAATATGGCGAAATTTTATCCTGTTATGAAGAGGTAGAGGAAAAAAAACCGAGTATTAATGATATTGTCAAAAACTCTATGAGATATAAAGGATGGTTGGAGCAGGGCTCAGATAAATTAACCACTCGTCTTACAATTTCTGGTGAAAACTTTGTAAAATTCGATTTGCCAAAAAAAAGAAATGGATGATAGTTGTCAAGTGTATACTTGGGTTTAACTTCATTAGCATTAACTTGATTATGCGCGCCACCAATCAAAGCCTAAAAAATCAACCTTTTTTTCTTTAACTCTTGGAATTGCTACTATAAACTGTTTTTTAACAGTTGTTGCCAACCTACCTGCAAGTACAATGCCAGTCGATGTCATGTAATCTGTAGATTTAAATACCTGAACGAGATAAGGTGCGTGATCAATACCTGGTCCTTGCTCATAAACTGCAAAGTCGCAACCAAACTTTATTCCTGGAGATACTATATAGCCTTTATCTCTTAAACTTTTAAATACTATGTATTTTGTGTCGAAATCGACATATTCCTTCCTGCAAATAGCCTTAATTTTAGCACACGATATTCTTCTACCATCTGTATATGTGATTTTCAATTTACCTATCTGAACAAGGTAGCAACCTTCGATCAAATCTAAGATTAAAGGAGTATCAAATTGTGCTCCCTTTGGTTTAGGAACACCTAACGGTTTTCCATAATAGCCATTTCCAAAAAGGTTGCGAGATTCTTCTAGATCCCAAATAAGTATTCTGTTTTCTATCAGTCTGCCAGTGATAGGATACATCACATACTCAATGCAAGAATAGTAAATGAATCAGCTGCTTCTTGGCATTTATCTGCCATACCCTCAATTCCCTCCATTGCGTCTTTCAAAAGCAATAAGTCCTTTGTAACCGTAATTTCATTTAGTACTTTTATTATGACAGTCCTATATTTTCCATCAACTTGTTTCTCTAATCTTTGGACATCTTGGGCAAGCTCAATTATACTTGCTGGATTAATACTTAAAGCACGTGCCATCTCATTTAATTTGAAAATTGCTTCTAAAACCATTCCGCTAAGTTGTTTGAGATCTTCGTCAAATTTTCCTTTCTTTAGAGAAGACATTTTTATGTTTGCAAGCCTGAATGCGATTCCACTAATGTAACCTGCGATATCATCCATAATGTAAGCTGTCCTCAAAACATCTTCCCTGTAAACCATTAGGCTTCCTATTTCAACGACTTCTCGTGTAATTTTTCGTTGGAGATTATCTACCTCTTCCTCGGCGTTTCTCATACGCTGAAGACATGCTTGAATATCCTTGTCATCTGCCTTGAGTAGAGAAGTAGTAAGCATTGACAAGTCCCTAGCTGAATTTAAAATTCTATTAATTTCATCATGTAAAACTGCTAGCGCTTTTCGCTTGGCTTGGACTTCCAATTCCCCACTGTACATTTTGTATAGAAATGTGTAATCAGGCTAATAATTCTTTTGATATATAAACTTCGATTTGCATGCTTTGCTGATACAATAAAATCAATTGATAACTTTTTTATAATGAGTAGGGATGAATTTATTTATTTCTCATAATTAAAGCTATCTTAGTCTTCCTATCATTACATGTTCGAAGGTTATGCTAGTTAGGCTAAAGTGCAAAGTTCTATTCCTTTTCACAAACACATAGAATCAAGGAGGGTTTTGAATACAGTTTAAGAGAAGAGAAGAAAATAGGGGATATATTTAACAAGATGCCACTATATGAACGCCAAGAAGAAGAATATGTTAAAACTGTTAACGCTAAAGGAGAACATTTTATTATAATGAATCTGCGTTTACGGCTTTGATATTTAGTGGCATAGAAGATGATTAAGGCATCTATAAAGAGATTATTTTCTGAATCTAAATGAAGAACGAACCAAATAGGGAGTAATTTATAGACAAGGGGGCTATTTCGTAATCTCCTCTCCTTCTTGGTTTATCGAAAGCATGGATCATAGAAGAAATGTGTTGATATATAAGTCAGTGTTTTATGGAAACTGGGTGGGAGATAACAGTGCTAAGTCGAACCACTTATTTCTATCAAGGAAGTTAGCCTTTACTTCAAAGCCGCTGTCCTTTGCTAGATGCGCTATTTGTTCTAAAGTATATTTGTATGAGCTTTCTGTGTGTATTCTTTCATTCTCTTTAAAATTGAACGTTTCTCCTATCAAATCCACATATACACGCTGGCTGATCTTGGATATTAGGTACATTTCTACCCTTTTCTTATATTTATTGTAAAAAGCATGGTGTCCAAACGATGAAAGATTAAATTCTCCCCCTAAGTCCCTGTTGATACGTGCCAAAAGGTTGAGGTTAAATCTGGCTGTTATACCTGCCTTGTCATTGTATGCAGCATTTAGTATCTTTGTCTCCTTTTGAAGATCAAACCCTACCAAGAGATTGTCATTCTTTTTCATTTTATTATTCAACATTCGAAGGAAAGATCTTGATTCATTTGGCTCCAAATTTCCGATGCTGGAACCTAAAAAAAGTATCAACTTCCTGTTAGGAACATTCTCTTTGGCAGCGATGAAATCACTGGCTTTTGTTATGCCTTCTATATAGTCTGAAGGAATTCCTATGATGCGAAGATTTGGAAATTCAATTGAAAGCCTACGTACAGAATCATGTAGTATTGTATTAGAAACATCTATTGGAAAGTAGTAAAGGTTATTCTGATTTTTAAGAATATGTCGTAGGAAGGTTTTTGTTTTAATAGAGCTTCCGCTTCCAAGTTCAAGAACACTGATCCTGACAGGATCATCATCATATACCTTAGAAATAATATCGGGCGAATAATCTTCCAGTATATCTAATTCAGTACTTGTCAGATAATACTCCGGTTGAAGACATATCTCTTCGAACAACTGTGAACCAATATGATCATAAAAGTACTTTGGTTTTATCTTCTTCCTAGACCTTCCTAGACCTTCTTTAACATGCAGAGCAAATTCACTACTCATGAGTTGCAATTCGTTACTTTTACCCATCAGCATACTTTTATCTACTTAAATGAATTTACCGATATAAATGATCTCGTCAGCTTTGAATTTGTTTATTTACTATTTCATTTAGATGTAAATCATAATGTCTGGCTATAATACTATCTATACTACCTGGCTAAGCTTAAGAGCGATGACTTTATAATCATTCTATTGGCCACAGAGAAGAGGGAAGCGTCTTAATTCTATTTTATTATTAGTACTACTATCCCTACTTCTTTACTACCACATGCTTAAGAATAGTACCAAATATTGGTGTATTCCCAAAGTGATTATCTGTCTTAGTTGGGTCTACCCATATACTTATTGTATTATCATTCATTGCCCTTATACTAATTGGAACATTATGTACTGGTCCTTCTTTCATAGTTATAGTGGCAGTTCCATTATATACTGCTGTCATGTTAGTTGGCATAGACATAATTGTAAGTGTGAAATTACTGATTTGGTGTTTGTGCATAGCAGAACCATTTAACATCACCATGGAAAATTCAGCGCTAAATATTCCAGTCGGAGGAGGGTTACTTGTAGCAGCAGTATTAATGTTTGAAGAAGACTTATTCATAATCAAACCACCTTTCCAATAGCCTGAAACTATCCATGCAGGATTACCATTCTGATTATTTTGCAAACTTGCAATGGTTCCAGCTGCGTATTCTCCTGGCTTCGGACTAGCTTGGCTATGAGAATAATATCCAGCTCTTTGTTGTTGT
>DASQWW010000089.1:0-11959 GCA_035640055.1 Nitrososphaeraceae archaeon
CGTTTTATTCTGCTGATAGATCCCAGTAGTTGGCATCTTTAAATTCTTCTTTGGCCTTTCCCAATGATTTCCATTCTCTGAATGATTTAGAATACAGTTTGACATTCTTTACTCCTGCCAATTTTAGTGCATAGTATGCTAGACCAGATAATGTTCCAACGCTACCACAATATGTTATAATTTCAGAATCAGTTGAAATTCCTCTATTTTCAATAAATCTCTTAATCTCTTCTGACTTGCGTAAAATGCTGCCATTGGATCTTAGCATGGTATATGGAATATTTTTGGCTCCAGGAATGTGTTCAGTCAAAAAGTTAAGGCGTTCTCTAGAATCTATCAGTATTTTATCAGGTTGCTCCTTTGCAGCTTCGACGTAAGATACATCTGCATGAATTCCATGATTTATGTTAAGCAAGTGTTTTGTGCTTGAGAAATTATTGATTTTATTTTCAGTTTCTAATCCTAGGCTTTTCCACTGACTAAATGTCATTTCAAGCAATGCCGTATTTGTATGACCAACATATTGAAAAGTCCATGTAACTCGAGCTGCCAGAGCACCAAACGTATCGTCATAGGTCACCACAGGCAATTTATCAGATATTCCCAAATTCTGTAGAATGTCAATAACTCCTTCTGGCGTGTCTTTCTCTAACAGCTTTGCAAGTGGCAGTGAAACTGCAGTTGGAATATGTTCTTTCTGATAGTCCTCTGCTTTACGGACATCTACTATACGCACTGCCTTATTCCTAATTAGTGTTCGTAAAGTATCGACGTCACAAACAATAGGAAGCTGAAAATAATTATTATTATTATTATTATCCTTTGTTGTTATTATATCATCGCCCTACCTTAACTTTTTGAATTGGATTTGTTTTTTGTTTTTCTGTTTTCATAATGTTTTCAAGCTGCACATTCTCCTCTAGCAGTCTTTGCACTGAATTTCGAATCATTTCCATAATCTCGGTATGATTCTGGATCTTGATCCATTGATGGTAACTGTGTAATCGGAAGCAGTATTGTTTTTATATTTTCAATATTTTTTACTGTACCCGTTCCCTCTCCTTTTACAATTTTATTGATCCACTGACTGAAAGTTTCGTTACTCAGCTTTTCATGCTTGTATATTTCAATTATCTTCTTAATTGTATCGACAACACGCTTTGCTGGTACGCGCATTATTGTAACGCCTAATTTCCCCTGTTCTCCTGCGTCTCCAGCAAATAACATTGTATAAGTTGGAGCCATTGCAGTACCAATTCTTGATGCACCACCAAAGAATCCAATCGTCGCAATCTCATGCTGACCGCAAGAGTTAGGACATCCACTGATCTTAATTGTCGAATCCCTCAAAGTATTATCGATATCAAAGCCTAATTCCAAGAACTTGCGCTGCACTTCTTTTGCCAGTCTATGGGAATTTGTAATTGCTAAATTGCAGGAGGTAGTTCCAGTACATCCAACTGCAGATGCAATTGTTAATGCACCGGGATTTGCCAGACCAATAGACGTTAGCCTATCGTAAAAGTTACGTAAATCATTACCCTTTATATAACGGATGGCAAAGTTCTGTTGTGGAGTATTTCTAGCTGTGCCTTCTGCAGAGAATTCACGAATCGCTCCTGCTAATAGTCGTAGTTGGTTTGCTGTAATGTCACCTGCTCCTAGTGTCACAAATACTGTAAAGTAACCCTCATGTTTTTGAGGAACAACATTTGTATGCAGCCATCTTTCATATGCTGGACTTTCCAAAGTAATATGTTCATTTAGCAATGGCAACTTTCTCCTATTACTCACTGTCTTGGGTAACACTCTAGTCTCTTCTTCTTTCTTGACATCAAAAAGTCTCGCTGTAGAGTCAGAGATAGTCATTTCAACTACTGAGCGTTCCTTAAGTACCATCTTCTGGAATTTGTCCCAGCCCATTTCATGAACTAGGTAACGCATTCTATTCCTTGCCATATTTTCTCGGTTGCCATGTCTATCAAACAATCTGATAGTGGCTATACATGTTGAGAGCAGTCTGTCTTCTGATGTAAAGTCTTCTAGTAGGTGACCTATAAATGAGGCAGCACCAAGACCGCCGCCGAGGTAAATCTTGAAGCCTCTTACTCCATCTTTGATTATAGGTATCAGACCTATATCTGCAATCCTAACCAATCCGTGTTCAGGACAGCAGGCAAAATTAATCTTGAACTTACGCGGAAGATTCTGGCATATCGGATTTCTGATAAAGAAACGTGCAATTGCTTTAGCATATGGAGTAGCCTCAAATGCTTCATCTGGACACACGCCAGCGAAATGACTGCACATCACATTTCTAACAGTATTGCCACAGGCTTCCCTTGTTGTAAGGCCTACCTCAACAAGACCTCTCATTACCTCGCTAACATCTTCTAGCTGTACCCAATGAAGCTGAATGTTTTGACGAGTAGAAACATGGGCCGAGCCAATTGAGAAAGCCTCTGATAAACTTGCAATCTTTTCGAGCTGTTGTGGAGAAATTTCTCCACTTGGGATTTTAATTCTTACCATACTATAATTCATCTGTAATCTGGAGCCGTATGTACCATGTTGTAGTCTAAAGCGACGAAAATCCTCCTCAGATAACTTGCCCTTCCTGTAAAGCTTAACTTTCTGAGTAAAGATTTCAGTTTCCTCTTCTCTGCCCCATTTTGGATTAGGTTTTGGAATTGGAACATTCTTCTGTTCAGGGTCTTCAGCACTGGTTTTTTTCAATATACTACCCTAGCTTTAGTCCATAAACCATATATTTTTTATGGAAAAAGGCATATTTTGTGGTTATATATGAAAATGGGGGCAAAAAATTCTGCTATTTATCCAAAGGATCTTTAAGAAAAATTTGATATATGAGCACTTTCAAGACAATTATTGAGCATTAGCCTTCCTTCTTTCAATGTGGTTTGATAATGTGTTATTTATAAAAACTTAGAGAGCTAATGAAGAATTAGTATAGTAATTGTTGTCTACTGGCTGAGTTCATCCGCATATAATATAAAAATCTGAAAATATTGTAGTCAGATACAATACTATATTTTTTAATAGCTGTATATAAGAAATGATTTATATAATGACTAACAAGTGTTATCTTGTTCTCCTAGAACTAGGGCTTGCAGCTTTTGATGAGAACAAAAACTTGATTGTTTCAAAGAAATTTGATAATGCTATAATTTCATATCGTTTGATAAAAAGTGGTGGAAAGCCAGAGGAACTTAACAATATTATTGAAAAGTTGCGCCCTTTTGATGATATACTTGTCAACGATGCTGGTATTGCTTTTCTCCTAAGACAAGCCGGTTTGAATGGTCATACAATGCCACAGACCCAACAAGAAGAAATTCAGAATACAAAAAGTACGTTGATAGTAAAATCTGGATTCTCAAACAGTGAAATGGACGCGATGCGACTATTAAGAGACTTTGCTATAGAATTATCGTCTTCCAGAATAAAAGAAGCATCCGAGAAACTTGACTTTCATATAATCCAATCTATCAACACTCTGGATGAATTAGATAAAATAATTAATACGATAGCAACCAGAATGCGTGAATGGTACAGCCTGCATTTTCCGGAACTGGATAATCTCATCCAAAGCATCACCACTTATGCAGAAATTGTAAGGGAAGCAGGCTTGCGACAAAATATTACTAGAGAAATCTTGAAAGATATGGGCATACAGGATGGAAAGATTGAGATCATAATGGATGTTGCAAGAAGAAGCAAGGGTGGTCATATAAGTCAGGAAAATCTTACAATTGTCAAAAAACTTTCGGATGAAGTTATTACTTTATCTGAGTTACGCAGAATCTTAGCTGATCATATCGAGGTTTCAATGGAAACAGTAGCTCCTAATATTAAAGAATTGTTGACGGCCTCGGTTGGAGCAAGAATTATTGCAAAAGTAGGAAGTTTAAGCAAGCTAGCTAGCCTTCCAGCAAGTACTATACAGGTTTTAGGTGCTGAAAAGGCATTATTTAGAGCACTTAAAACAGGAGCAAGACCACCAAAACATGGACTACTGTTTCAGCATCCAGTAATTCACTCTGCACCTAAATGGCAGCGTGGTAAAATTGCAAGAGCAGTGGCATCCAAAGTAGCGATAGCTGCGAGAATTGATGTCTATCGTCATGCAGATAAGGATTTGTCTATTTTGGATCGTTTAAACACACGAATTGCAGAAATTCAGATAAAAAACAAGGACCCAATTTCAGAGAAAGAAAGAAATAGGAAATATAGGGAACATGAGCAACGCCAGCAGCGGCAGCAACTTGCTCCTCTGAAAAAGGATAAACGAATTAAGAACAGAAAGAAGTATGGGAAGCGATTTGGAAAGCGACAGTATTAAGTGGATTTCAGTTGGCGATGAAAAACAAATTGCAACTTTGAACTTAATCAGAGGTAATAATGTCTACGGCGAAAAACTAGTCAAATATAATGGAGATGAATATCGAATCTGGGACCCCTTCAGAAGCAAACTTGCAGGTGCCCTAAAAAAAGGGCTGAAAAATCTTCCGTTAACAAATGGGACTAAATTATTGTATCTTGGTGCATCAACAGGCACAACTGTAAGCCATATCTCCGATATTCTTGGAATGAATGGTATTATTTTCGCAGTAGAACCTGCAATAAGAGTGGCAAGGGAACTAATCGAAAACGTTGCATCAAAACGAAAAAATGTAGTTCCAATAGTTGAAGATGCAAGGAAACCCAGATCATATTTTTCAATTTTTGGTAAGGTAGATGTAGTATACTGTGATATTGCACAGCCAGATCAAACTGAGATTGCAATAGGAAACTGCCTTATTTATCTGAAATTGAAAGGTGCAATATTGATAATAATCAAAACAAGAAGCATTGATGTAACAATGGATCCGAAATTAGTTATAGCACAAGAGGCGAAAAAATTGGAAAAGAACGGATTCTATATTAATCAAATAATTAACCTAGAACCATTTGATAAAGATCATGGGCTAATATATGCTATTTATAACCCCTCATGATATGGAATGCATTCTTTAAGCATGATTTTCAAGGGCTTCCATGATTTTCTAGCAAACTGTGGTGCGCACTTGTATCTTGCTACCCAGCTAGTGATAAAGTGCATTGTTTTCTCATCTGACGGGTACCCACTTCCTATGTTATGATGAATCTTACGGATTTCTTGAATCTCTTTGTCTCTCACAACTTTGGCGATAATTGAAGCAGCTGATACGACGATATTCAAACTGTCTGCGCGGTGCATAGAATACAATTTCGGTTTATATGGAGTTAAAAGACATTCTATGCAGTCTCTATACCTTTTCGGGTTGACGTCACAAGAATCAATATAGACTTTGTCTGCCTGAATGTTATTAATGACAAGAGCCATTGCCTCTGCTTCCAGTTTATTCAGTCTATTCAAAAATACACTATCATCGATCTCACTACAACCAATTTTGTAAATACAAAGGGAATCTACCAGATGTATAATCTGACTAAACAAAATGGCCCGTGTTTGCGGAGTCAGCATTTTAGAATCTTTAACACCCATTTTACGTAATTTTGAAACTACGGACTCTTTGAGAGAGATGCCTGCAACTATTAAAGGACCAATAATAGAACCCCGACCTGCCTCATCAACTCCTCCTATTAGAACACCACTATTGTTTATCGGCAGCATCTCTTTTTTTATTCCTTCTTACATTCATTTGTTACCGTAATTATTATTGATTATGCTTGTAAAAGGCAGAAAACAATAATTGTAATGTCGTCATAAATAAAAACAATTTACTACAATGATCACAGAAGAATTTGTCGAAACTATTGAAGGAAAGACAAGATTGTTGGTTCCTGCTACATCTCTAATTAAGGTTCCGGCAAAGGCCCCTGCTTTCTTCAATCCTTCGGCTAGGTTGAATCGGGATATATCTGTACTTGCCTATAGGACATTTGTCTCAGATATAAAAAAGAATGATGAAAAAACATTTGCAGATTCATTAAGTGGAATTGGTGCAAGAGCATTAAGGATAGCAGTAGAAGTTCCAGAAATAGAAGAGATCTATATGAATGATATAAATATTATTGGAATAAATATAGCAAAAGAAGCTGCAAGACTGAATTTAGTTGTAGAGAAATGCAACTTTTCAGCAAAGGAAGTTTGTAAGTTTCTGACAGAACATGCAACAAAGAATGGAAAAAGGTTTACAGTAGTTGATTTGGATCCTTTTGGAAGCCCCTCCCCCTATGTTGACTGTGTACTAAGAGCCGTCCTTAATGGAGGGTTACTCTCCCTTACTGCAACAGACACAGCAGTCTTATCTGGAGTATATCCTGAAGTTTGTTTTTGCAGATATTATGGTAGGCCGCTTAAAAACTATTATGCTAATGAGATCGCTATTCGTCTTATAATATCTTTAACAGCACTTACAGCCTCAAGATTAAGGCTGGCTGTACGCCCTTTATTTGTTCATGCTAACTTGCATTACTTTAGAGTATACGTAAGAATTTTAGTAAGCAGTAATCAAGCAAACAGGGTATATGACAACATAGGCTATCTACGACATTGTTTTAGGTGTGGCAACAGAAATGTGATAAGAGAATATGATAAATCAGAAGCTTGTGAACTTTGTGGGGGCCATTTCAACGTAGGGGGCCAGCTCTGGATCGCACAATTATTTGATAAGGGTTTCATAAAAAAAATGGCAAGTTGCGAATTGAATAGTAGTGATATTAGTAACAATAAAAATAATGATCGTATAAGAAAAATGCTATCCACATGCATAGATGAAATAGATGATATTCCTCATTATTTCCGGTTAGACGAAATTGCCTCTAAGTTAAAAACAAATCCCTGTTCATTGCAAAAGGTTATTGAAAAGCTACACAGAATAGGGTATAAGGTTTCAAAAACTAGTCTGAATCCTAGAGCATTCAAAACAAATGCAAGGATCGATCAAATTTTAGGAGCCTTAAGATGATGTATATCCTATGCATTTTTACCTAAGGATAATAATAAGGAATATATTTAATGAAACGTAATTGTCAGGATGATTGTTTTGGGTTTTTATAGTATTGTTTCTGGGTGTCAAGACTTATCATACGGAATACCCAATAATCGTAGGTAACTAGTAATTTAGTATAAATAATAACCTAATCACTGGCATATAGTAAATGATTGTGGATGAGTTACAATAGAAAATCTAAAATGTAGAAACAACAAGAAGAGATATAGAAATAAATTTTAGGATAGATTTAATAATATTTTATAGCATAATATTTTACAGCATGTGATGCGATGCTAATTGACCAAACTTGAAGTTAGAAATATCACCAAGAGTTTTAAGGGAATACAAGGAACTGATACAAATAATCTTATCACTGCAATTGAAGGTGTAAACCTTTCAGTTGAAGAAGGTCAGTTTGTATGTCTCGTTGGACCATCAGGCTGTGGAAAATCCACATTGCTCAATATCTTGGCAGGATTGGACAAACCTACAGAAGGGGACGTAATTCTAAATGGCCAAGTGGTAAAAGGGACAGGACCAGATAGGATTATGGTATTTCAAGAGAATGCATTATTTCCATGGCTTAGAGTGATAGATAATGTAGAATTCGGTCTGAAAATGGCCGGTATTAGAAAGGAAAAGAGACATGAAATAGCAATGCACTATCTAGATTTAATGCAGTTAACAAAGTTTTCTAAAGCATTTACCTATCAATTATCAGGAGGAATGAAGCAAAGGGTTACAATTGCTAGGGCTCTTGTTATGGATCCAGAAGTGTTGTTGATGGATGAACCATTCGCTGCATTGGATTCTCAAACTAGGGACTTGCTTCTGGTTGAATTACAATTAATCTGGGCTAAAACTAGAAAAACAATTGTGTTTGTCACCCATAACATATTGGAATCAGTCTGTCTTGGAGACAAGGTCGTAGTATTTACTAACCGACCAGGTAAAGTGAAAAAAGAAATCACAGTTAGTTACAGAAGACCAAGGTTAAGCGAAGATACTAATTTACAGGAGTATCAGAGAAAAGTTTTAGATGAACTAAAAGCGGAAATAATTACAGCACGGAAAATGGAAGAAAGGTTTTAACTTATTCTATTTTAATTCTTTAAGCAATTCTAGTCCAAATCTAAAGCTATTAGGAGAAGTAAGAAGTACTTCATTTGCTATTTTTCCTGCATCCTTTATAAAGTCAATAGGATTGTTCTGATACTCCTTCCAATCTAATCCGATCATTTCTGCAGATACCTTATTTTTTTCTGAAGGTATCATAATACATGCCATCACTTTAATTTTGTGAGGTCTTGCAATATCTACTATTTCACCAAGATCGGAAAGCGAGGCAATGGACTGTGTCACAAAAGCATGAGGACTAGCATCGATCTTTTTCTGAATAGATGATCCACTCTTGATTCTGCTTGGAACAGTTAGGTTAAAGTCAATTACTGCATCATACTTTTCGTAACGAAGAATCTTCAGTACATCGCTAGGCTTCATTGCTGAACTTTCTCTTCCATCAGCTGGCTCATCTCCCATTAAGAGGAGCAGACTGTTTACTCCAATGAGGATTGCATCTGATACCAACTGACAAATGGAAGTAAAATTTCTATCTCTTGTCCTGAGGCTGCAATTCAGACTTAAAGAGTTGCCTGTCTTTTTTATATAGCTGGCTGCAGTAACACTAGATAGCCGGGGTATTCCAAGGACCGAATCAGTCAAATGTATTCCATCAACAAATTCAATTAATGCTGAAGCCCGCTTCGTCAGATTTTGTATTTCCTGATTAAGTAAGTAAAGATCAAAACGTTCATCCTTTACTATTTTAGGCGGGTTTAGTTCATAAGTTATCTTCATTGTACCTGTAACTTTTTGATTTGACACAAGACCTTATTAAACAGAAGGTCGTTGGGATATATTATATAGAATGTTCATCAATGTTGGATATAGTGTGGAGGAATTAATTAGCAGCATTATAACGATCATGTAAACCCCTTTGAACTTATATATCAAGCCTAAATAATCAGAGAACCTTCAAAGCATTACATCAAAATAATGATAATAATAAGACGAAGCACTTTTTAGGAATTTGAAAGGGATTTACCAGTATATGTGATTTTTCCTTCCTTCTCATTCATATTTTCAATCAATGCATCTTACGGTTTCAGAAATACTTCAAGTTTTTTATCTAGCATTTCGAAGAAGATAAATTTGCGTAGTCAATTAAATGGTTTCTTGAATAATGATTAATATACAGATTAAATCACGAAATACTGGATGCCGGGATCGCCTAGCCTGGTAGGGCGCAAGCCTGGAATATGATATCTAGTCAGCTTGTGACCTAAAATGGTCACGAGGGTTCAAATCCCTCTCCCGGCGCTTTAGTTTTTTGTATTCAAAGTTTTAGACAAATAAATGTAAAATATTGACAATTGTTTGTCTTTCCTATTAAAGGTTATTACTTTATACATACCACTACTACCAACTCTAGTAGTCACTTGCTAATGACATAAAAATCATGAATCGTTTCTGTTTTGTTGATTCTGTTCCTAAAATAGTATTCTAACATTGCCCAGAAGGATGGAAATGTTTCAAGCAATCCAATTAAGACAGAGAAAATAAGTGTTTGCAAATGCAATATGATCCTCTGAATCCATCCAATCTTTGAATATCTTAGATTTAGAGATAATCCCATCTGATATGAAAATAACCACATAAGATAGGGGAATAGAAGCATTAAACCTACTATAACATCAGTGGTGCTACCGTTTGTCAACGTATGTATTATTGATTCAGAGGAAAATATATTCACCAATTTATCAAGCGAGGATGTTAAGTCCAAATTAATTGTATGATTAATCATGTTAAATGATGATAATAACATGATTTTTGGAACGTGAATGTATAAATAAAGGATTATGGAAACAACGCCCGACAAAAATCCTAGGGAATATGTCAATAGCTTGAACATAAGCTTGAATCTATGAATCAGTGGAAATTTGTCTATGTTCTGCAAACTTCCAAATACCCATCTACGCCTCTGCATAAAATGATCCTTTATGTTAAGGGGAGGTTGTTCAAGCAGTATACCTCCATGCCATCCTAGAGATTTTGGACCGTATTTTTCATAAATTTTGTAACCAAACATTTGATCTTCAGCAAGTGTCGGCCCAAAATTCCAACCAATAGAATCTTCTACGTCAGATCTCACTAACAAATTACTTCCATGCATATGCAATGGTGGAGGATTTGTCATTTGTGACACACAGTCATAACAAGTAAATGGTCTTATAGATTCGGCAATTGCTGTTAAACGATTCGCCAATTCAAATTTTAATGGATAAAAGATTGGACCTTCAGATGCAATTGCATTACCTTCTCTGATAAATTTGAGAAGGGAAAGAACAGTCTGGCTAGTCACACAACTCTCGTCATCCATATGGAATACCCAATACTTTGAACTGTTATTTCCAATTTTGCGTCTATATTCTACTGCATATTGTAAAGCTCGCCCCTTTTTAACTGCGTATGTGGAGAATTTGCTATCTACTACAATCACCTGACAGCTGTTATTAATTAATGTAGTAGTATCCTTTGGATCATCTGTAACTACAGAAATCTCATATTTGTAGTAGTTTATTTCATTACAGGAGCTTATTACTGAATTGATTCCTCTTTTTACAACAGGCGTGTTAGTAGCAGAACGAGTGGTTATCTGAAAAATTATCGTAGGATCATTTTGAATACGTTTAAGATCTTTTTTAAGAAAAATGCTTCTATTTCTCAAGAATCTTACTAGTGTGAGAAATGATACAGGAATAGAGGAGAACCAGAAAGAAGTGATTACAATAATTACGATACCCTCTAATGTCAAACTTTAGTTTGAAGATTCTCCTTTAATATTATCATTTCTATGAATCCTTATTTATAAGAGCATACAAAATAAAGGATCATTACCTAATTTATCATTTAGTATGTTTTTCAATAAAATGTTATATAGTAGTTATTAGAGTGAATTATCAACAAATATAGCTGACAAAAGTACTTGTTATAAAGCATGGTGTGGCTCCGAATAGCTTGTGGGTATCCATCCAAATAAGTAAATTGTTAATAACATCTCACTGATATTAATATAATAAAAAAACTGTCAGAACAGATAATAATATGTTGATGGTGAGGTTCCGGTCTTCTTACCATAGTATTCAGAAGCACGGTTTTTCTCTCACCTATCCTAAGAGGATTTTGTACTGAATCTTCTAGAAGTACAGTATATAATAATTTCGGGTTAAAATTTGTAAAAAATACCTTAAGTGTGGGATTTCATAGATATTCTATGATTCAAAATATTGTGAACTCAAATCTCATTCTGAGTATTTAATACAATAAAATTAACACAATAAAATCAACAGATTTTTGTGTATTCTAATTTAACTGCAATTGCTTTTTTAGATCTTTGAATCTATTTCTGATTGTCACTTCTGTTACTCCTGCTGCATCAGCGATATCCATTTGGGTTATTGTATCACCTGTATTCAGAGAGGACATGTAAAGAACTGATGCGGATATACTTTTATACTTTATTTAATTTTTAAGCATATCATAAAGGAAGAGATTGAATAACCTTCAGGTTGCTTTATTTGCAAAGATCAAGGTACTTCAAGCCGGAAATTAGGTATAGTCCATATAAAATTATTTTAATTTACGGTTTAGCAGAATATATTTCTACATAATGCACACATATTATCCTTGAATTCCTGTTATCAGAAGTTTTACAGTAATGATAATCCTGATTAAACTATTAAACATTAAATCAAGGTATTGCCGAATCAGAGTAATTGGTAGTTATATCTGATTCATATATGGGTATGTTTCTGCCTGAAGATATTTCGATTAGGATTATGCAATTTATAGCTGGTAAGCAAGAGTTTCCCTTCATAAAAAAAGACGAGATAACGGCA
>DASQWW010000090.1:0-12840 GCA_035640055.1 Nitrososphaeraceae archaeon
GCTTACAATTCACTTTTAATTGATATTCCAATAGAAAAACAACTATTCTTGGCTGCATATGGAAAAATGGTCATTTGTTGGGAGGAACTAATATTTTTTATGATATATTAAACCTATCATTATATATATGTAAAAAAAAGCAAGATAATAGATTGGTTACAAACCCTATACATGTTGAACCTCATATAAAAGAAAGTAATTACGTACGAGATCTGGTTTTCGGATTCGGTGATGGTATTAATACGTCATTAGGAATTGTATCAGGTGTTGGAGGTGCCGAGGTTCCCGCAGATATAATCATTCTTGCCGCACTGGTTGGAATGTTCACAGGCGCCAAAGCAATGGCTGTCCAGAACTATCTCGCTGTAAAATCTCAGAGAGAAATACTAGAATCAGAAATTAAACGAGAAGAGTTTGAAATAGAGAACGTACCTGAAAAGGAAAGGCAGGAGATCGAGGACATATATATGGCTAAAGGATTTCAAGGTGAGGAACTCGAGAAAGTAGTTGATAAGATAACATCTGACAAGCATATTTGGCTTAAGACCATGTTAACTGAGGAACTAGGATTGAATTTAGAAATTTTGGGAAGTCCATTAAGAGGCGCCCTCGTGATGTTTGGAGCATTTCTATTAGGTGGTATTCTTCCAATTTTACCCTATATGATTGTGAAAACTGGGTTTTTATCTTCTAATATAGCACTTGCGATAGCAATTGGAATAAGTTTAGTGTCTTCATTCATAATAGGAGCGATAAAGGCACGTATGGCAAAGAAAAACTGGTTTATAGGTGGAATTGAAATGGCAGGACTAGGTACCGGTATAGCGCTTATTGGATATGGTATAGGAGCTGAATTGGGCAAAGCAGGTGTAGTAAATATTCAGGCCTGAGCGAGATGCTAGTTACACTACTACTATTTTATTCTATGATCAATAATAATGCTTTATCTATCTAGCAACAAAAAAAAGGCTTAGACGGTAGTTGCTTCCGTAGTTGTTCCTGTTCTAGTTCGCCTCATTGGCGTTGGACGTGGTGCCTCCGATTGTGTCCTACTCACTGTATCTTTTACTGTTTGGGCTGTTTCACGAGCTACAAGGTTTACTTCTTCGGCTGCATTAATAGTTTCTCTTATGACGCCACGTTGTCTCATATCTTTAGCAGCATCATTAATCTCCACTGCAGTATCACGTGCTGCTATAGTCGCTTCACGGACTGCGTCTGTAAGTTCGTCTATTGCTCCGCTTTGACGAATAGCTCTTACAGCTTCTCTCATTTTGGATGATGCATCACGAATATTCTTTGCCACATTTCTTATAGCTTCTGCAGTTTGTTCAGGAGTCATTTCTCTTATAGAAGTTCTAGTCGTATTATCTTTAGTCGACATCGAATTGTATACGAAATCATGCTATAAAAAACATACTACAAAAATAATTGCTAGTTTCTTGTTCTTCTTTGATATACATATTAAGCTAAAATTATATTCTGTCTAAAATATTCGACATACTTCAATAAAGAATAAGAAGGTATATTCTATGTAGGACCGTTACTGTGTCGATCTGTGATATTGTTGTATATACTTGAGGCTTCACGCATTATCTCCTTAGCATTTCCGATTGTTCCTGACTTTTTAGAAGAGCCTACAGTAAGTTTTAACTCATCTACTAGTTCCCCAATTGACTTTAACATCTCTTTAATGACAGTAACCATCTCAGCAAAGTTTTGATTATTATCAACTGAATTCATAGTATTTCTGGCTGATTTAATTACCTCCTTTGTTTCATCAATAACACCTGTCTGCTTTATCTCAAACATCATATTTTCAATTTTCATCGATGTATTCTGAACAGTTTCAGCAGTAAGACGAATATTTTCAATATTCTTGACCATTTCTGGATCCTTGAGAGATTCTATGATGTCTTGCGCTGTTTTAGCGGTTTCTTTAATTTTGTCAAGTGATTCTTGTACGCCTGGCGTACCAAGCTGACGTATTATTTCCACTGCGTCAGCTGTAGTTTCTTTTATATCTTTTAGCTTCTCTCCCATTTACCACAAATATTATCACTGCAGTTAATTGAAGTCTGTGACAATATTATAAAGTGGCTATCTATAACAATGTTATGAATATATTATTCATATTAAATGTTTTGATGCAATCAGCATCAAAAAGATCTGAAAATATATTATTGATTACAAAAGGATTTAACTTTAGAAACTTAATAGCAGCAGTAAAAATTGGTTTTAGAAAGATATAAAAAAAATCCTATACTTCTTCCTAATGCTTCTAATTGGTGGGAATCAAAAGCTGTCTTTAATTGTGCTATATTATCCAAAGGAAATAGAATTCACATGCTCTATAGAGCAGTGGGTGAATATGAAAAATACATCTCAAGGATTGGATATGCTTTCAGCGACGACGGCATTTCTTTTAACAGACGAAATGAAATTGCTATAGAGCCTTCTAAAGACTATGAGAAATATGGAGTCGAAGACCCAAGATTAGTTGAAATTGACCATCAGATATACGTAAGTTATGTAGTACTTTCGACTTATGCAAATCAAAATCCGATAGCATCGACTGCAATAGCGACGACAACCGATTTTGATGATTATATTAGGCTTGGAATCATTACCAGTAAAGGATCAGACAATAAAGATGTAGTTCTCTTTCCCGAAAAGGTTATGCAAGGATTATCTCAACATGCAGAAGATATGAAGTACTTATTTTTACATAGACCAAGTAGTTGGGTTGGTTCGAAATTTGGTGTTGACAGACCTAGCATCTGGCTTGGAGAGGGTAATGCATTAACGAACTTTGAAAAACATACACTCCTTCTTAAGCCAGACCAAGAGTGGGAAGCATCTAAGGTCGGAGCAGGACCTCCACCTATAAAAACTAAACATGGATGGCTTTTAATCTATCATGGTGTAGACAAAAATAAGGTTTATAGAGCTGGTGCTGCTCTTCTTGACTTAAAGAATCCTATCAAAATAATTGGAAGAACGAAAAGACCGATTCTAGAACCCAAAGAATCATATGAAAAAGGCGGTGACATCAAAGACGTGGTTTTTCCAACTGGTTCATGCATTATAGATGGCAAATTATTCGTTTATTATGGTGGTGGGGACAGAGTATGTTGTCTTGCGACAGTAGACTTAGAGACACTTGTGGACAGAATCATGCAAGACTAGCCAGAAAGTCTTTACGAAGCAAATAAAATAATCTTTATAATAGATCCACTTTGGCTGATCATTTAAAGTTCATTTGGTTTCAATTTAATTTTTTTGTCGAGCTTTCTTTCAACCGATATTTGAATGCACCTGGTATGTAATTACTTCTTCACTGAATATTGCTATTATTTTCTTCCAGACCATCTTTGTGCATAGCTCATAGCTATGCATTTTTTAATGGTGATGCCAGATACACCGGTTTAACTAAATCAGCCACGTCAATCCAACATCTTGCAATTTTATCCATTGAATAAACTAGGTTAAGAACTGCTATAGTTGATTCTGAATTCCTTGATTCTGTCTTTGCGGACAGTTCCTTTATTGACCTCAAAACCTCGTTAAATTTGTTATAGATTTTTACAACCTCAATGGACTCTAATCTATTTTTGTTAGTGAAAGCAGTGACAGATCTTTCATGCATTTTCTCAACTAACATAGCAGCTTCAGTAATACTATTGGCAATCTTTGTAATAGTCATATTGGGTCTGGATGATGATGCGAAATCTGCAATATAGTCGCCTGCACTTTCTAGGTGATTAGCAGCAATCCTATAATCCAAAATGTCAATATTGCTCAAATTGAGTTTGCTTGCCAGTTTCTGATCCACCATTGCACTTCTTATCAATCTTACAAGCAAAAAGTATTGCCGGTCTACTTCATCATCTCTGCTAGAAATCAGCTTTTCGATACCAATTTTTTTTATCCATAGTCCGTCCAGCGTATCCCTGTACATCCCTGCTATAATAGAACTCATTCGCCTTAGAATCTTTTCAATATCCAGTGTACTTGCATCAAGAAGAAATTGTGAAGTAATATTAAAGCCGTCTTCATCAACTATTTCTAAACCCACAAGTTTTTGCATTGCATGTTTAATAAGCTCCCTATCATCAAAAGATATCTGAGATCTACCCCTTATACGTATCACATCATAGCCAAGAAGATATGCACCATAGATCTGGTTTCTGAGGCTTTCCATTGATGCCGGAGGGTAGGAAATCGTTACCTCTTTTACATTCTCGCCGCTTGCATCTGACGGTAATAAGGAGATCGAATTATCCTTATTAACTTCAATTGATATCATATTTCCTTTTTTCAAGTTATTAGCTTTAACCCATTCGCTGGGTAAAGAAATTAAGATACTGCTACCTATTTTTTGCAACCTTCTTACATACCTTGTCATCATGTTATTTAAACTGATTTAAACTAATTAAACATTATTTTTATATGCTTTATGATCTATAAACTTTTGTATGGCTCTGTCAGTAGTTCATGCGCCGCTTGCTGTAGCTAAAGCATTCAGTCCAGGCCATGTTACAGGTTTTATTCATAGACCTGCTGAAACGAGTACTAGCCACCTTCATCTCGGGTCTTTAGGCGCAGGTTTTTCAATTGACCATGGAATTACAACCACCGTTGAAGTTCATCAAAGCTCTACATTAGATTATACTATTTGGCTCAATGGCCAAAGAGGACAAGATGTGGAAGTGTCAAGGTGGGTTGTAGAAGAATATCTTAAACTTATTAACAGACCAAATTGTCATATTGATGTAAAACATGAAATTAGTATCCCTATTGGCTTTGGACTTGGTTCGAGTGGAGCGGCAGCTCTGAGCCTATCATATGCTCTTAATGAAGCATTGGGAATAGGTCTAAGCAAAAGACAGGCTGCACAGATTGCGCATCATGCAGAAATTGCTTGCAAAACAGGTTTAGGAACTGTGATTGCAGAATTTGCAGGAGGATTTGAGATGCGAACTAGTATTGGTGCACCAGGTATTGGAATTGTCGAAAAGATGGAACTTAAAGATCATAAAGCAATCATTTTGTGCATTTCTCCAATTTCTACAAAATCATTTCTTAATAACCGCATTGATTTAGTAAATGAGCTCGGAGAAAAGATGCTGAAAAAGTTAAAACTATCAAGAGATGTTAACGATTTTTTAAAGATGTCATATGATTTTGCAGAAGCTCTTGAATTGACTGAGGGCTCCTGCAAAGTACCAATTCAAGGTCTGAAATCTAATGGATTTAATTGTGGAGTGGCATTATTTGGTGAGACTGTATTCACAATAGTTCCCACAACCAAGACAGGAGAAGTGAAAGATTGTTTAAAGGGCCTTAAGGGTAGCTTAGCTGTATGCAATGTTGCTAATACGGGAGCAAAAGTACTGTAAATAAAATTTGCATATCTTCGATATTCCGCTAAATCACCCACGATCAAAATCTCTTTATGAAAGAGAACTTTTAGTTGACGGTTTTAGAAACGGTCTGGTTGTTCCTGAAGGGCTGATTGCTCACGGAAGAGGAGAGGCTTTTGACTACCTTTTGGGGGAGAAGACAACTGAATTTGCGTGTGTTGCAACAAGGGCTGCTACTTGTGCACTTTTACTCGCGAAAAATCCTGTAATTTCGGTCAATGGAAATATTGCTGCTCTATGTGCAAAAGAAGTTGTGAATCTAAGCTCTATTTTAAATGCAGCAATAGAGGTTAATCTCTTTTACCGGACTGAAGATCGAGAACGAGCAATTGAAAAAGAACTAAAGAATAAAGGTGCAAAAAACATTCTTGGAATTGGGTCCAGAGCTTCTGAGTTAATCCCTGAATTACAAAGTGAGAGACGACGTGTCGATCCGCAGGGAATTTATAAAGCCGACACTGTGCTCGTTCCATTAGAAGATGGTGATCGAACTGAGGCACTAGTAAATATGGGCAAAACAATAATAACAATCGACCTTAATCCATTATCAAGAACAGCAAAGGCAGCACATATTACTATTGTTGATAATATTATCCGTGCTTTTCCTGCAATGGTTGCAACTGCAAAACAGATGAAGGGCAAAAAAGATAAGGCAACATTGAAGAAAATTGTAAAAGAATTTGATAACAAACAAAACTTAGCTGAATCACTTAAAATTATTCAAGGTACTGATGATGGTAAACACAGAAGATCGACATAATACTAGCAGACTAAAAAAAGTGACTGTAGATGACATTCTAGCAATGAAGCAAAAAGGGGAGAAAGTTTCTATGCTTACTGCCTATGACTACCCTACTGCCTCGATTTGTGATAAAGCAGGTGTTGACGTTTTGCTTGTCGGCGATAGCGCAGGAATGGTAGTGCTTGGATATCCTAATACTATTCCAGTAGGTATGGATGAAATGTTACTATTCTGTAAGGCTGTGTCTCGAGGGTCTAAGAGATCAATGATCATAGCCGATATGCCTTTCGGATCTTATCAAGCTAATATTATCGAGGCAATGAAGAATTCTATTCGCTTTATTAAAGCAGGTTGTGATGCTGTAAAACTGGAAGGTGGAATTGAAACAGCTGCTACAATTAAAGCTATAGTTAATATAGGAATTCCAGTAATGGGGCACATTGGTCTAAAACCTCAAACTTCTTCACTTTGGGAA
The DNA here is from genome assembly GCA_035640055.1 of Nitrososphaeraceae archaeon. Classification (GTDB taxonomy): domain Archaea; phylum Thermoproteota; class Nitrososphaeria; order Nitrososphaerales; family Nitrososphaeraceae; genus DASQWW01. Next base: position 6,644 of record DASQWW010000090.1, read on the forward strand.
GGCTATAGATTACAAGGAAAGACGAAGGATTCTGCATTAAAACTAATTGCAGATGCTAGGGCTCTAGAAGAAGCAGGAGTATTTAGTATTGTATTGGAGATGGTGACAAGTGAAGTAGCAGAAATAATTTCCAAAAATGTTGTTTCTGTTCCCACTATTGGGATAGGTTCTGGCTTAAGTTGCGATGGCCAAGTACTCGTCCTCCATGATTTACTTGGAATTTATGAAGAGGTCAAGCCAAAATTTGCAAAACGTTATACAGAATTTTCTAAAATGATTTTTGAAGTTATTTTACGGTATACTAAAGATGTCAAATCTGGTAAATTTCCAGAAGAACAGCACTTCTTTCATGCAGATCCTCACGAACTTAAGAAATTATATGAAATTCTAAAGAGGAAAAAAATTGGTGTGAATAGAAAAAAAAGCGGTGTAAGGCGGAATTGAATTCAGTAATAAGGATTCATCCCTCAAAAGCAGAAATTACTAGTTCAGAAGGAAATGAGATAAAAGGAAAGAGGATCGTCTTGTGTATAACTGGCAGCGTAGCTGCATATCGAGCAATTGATCTGGCTCGTCTACTTATGCGACATGGTGCTGACATCTATTCTGTGATGTCAGAGACGGTAGCATCTACATTTCTTACAGCAGATATGATGAAATGGGCTACAGGTAACAATGTTGTTACGAAATTGACAGGTGACCTTGAACATATTATGCTGGCAGACGATGATATGACAAATCTAATTCTCGTCTATCCATGTACTGCTAATACGATAGGAAAAATCGCAAATGGAATAGATGATACTCCTGTTACATCCATTTTAAGTGTTGCACTTGGTTCGAAAATTCCGATAATCATTGCGCCTGCTATGCACAAGTCAATGTATGATAATAAGTTTATCAAGGAAAATATTCAAAGATTAAAGGATCAATGGGTAGAATTTTTGGAGCCTTCAATAACTGAACAAAAAGCCAAAGTTGTCGCGCCTGAACAAGTTCTGAAATTTATTTTAAATAAATTTAATAGCAATAATGTATCAAGAGGACAGCCATCATCAATAGCTGGTAAAAACATATTGGTGACAGCAGGAAGTACAGTTGAATATATAGATCCAGTTCGTGTAATTACAAACCTAAGCTCTGGTAAAATGGGAAATGCAATTGCTGAAGAAGCAAAGAGACTGAATGCTTATGTCACACTTGTGTACGGTCATGGCTCATACCTACCACAGAACTCATCAAAATATATGAATGTTATCAGAGTAAAGACAAGCGAGGAAATGTGTAATGCAGTCACCTCAGAATTAACTTCCGAAAGAAAATATGACATTGTTATTTTGGCATCTGCAGTAACCGATTTCAGACCTGAAGGCAAAAAGTTTACAAAGAAAATAGATAGTAAAAAAAGAGGCAAACTAATCTTATCACTCTTGCCTACGAAAAAAATCATAGATCAGGTCAAGCATATCAGCCATATGAAAAGAAGTAATAATAACATATTCCTAGTTGCATTCAAGGCAGAGCATAATGTATCTAACTCATATTTAATTGAAAAAGCATTTCAGAAATTAAAGGAATGCAGAGCTGACCTAGTCGTAGCTAATGATATTGGCAGAAAAGGTTCTGAAATAGGCTCGGATAATGACGAAGTATTCATCATCGATAAACGTAAAAGGGTTATTCATTTTAAATTACAAAATAAAAGGACTATTGCCAAAGAGTTACTTGATATGATTGGTCAGTATTTGCTGTTGAAAAATAAAAAATAATAGTACAAGGACTGCAATTTAACACATATAATATTTATTTCTATCAAGACATATCAAGACATAGCGACTTCAGTACCTATTATCTTAATCCTAAATGTTCGCAAAGATAACGCACTAATCAAGCTCGATTAAATCTTTTGTAAATTTATTAAGGCTTTCTGCTTTTCCTTTAATACCGCGTTTATTAATTATAACACTGTCTTCAATCCTTACTCCAAATTTATCTTCTAAGTATATTCCAGGTTCAATAGTTAGTGCCATATTTGTTTTTATTATTTCTCGATTTTTTGTTCGTAGCCAAGGTGGTTCATGGACGTCCAGACCAATTCCATGTCCTGTTGAATGGATGAAGTATCTCGCATATCCCTCTTTGTCTATCAAATCTCTGCATGATGCATCTACCTCTTCGCTCGTTATACCATCCTTCAATACATCAAGTCCTGCCTGCTGAGATCGTTTTACAATATCATACACTTTTTTCATCTCGGCCGATGCTGAACACAGAACAAAAGATCTAGTTGCATCGGCTATATATCCTCCGTGTCTTAAAGTCAGGTCTATAACAATCATATCGCCTTTTGAAAATACACGATCGGAAACCTCTGCATGTGGTAGAGATGTGTTAGATCCGCTTGCTATAATCAAAGGGTTCAACGTCGATTTATAAGAAGAAGGATTTGCACCCATTTTCATGGCTTCAAAAATTAATTTTGCTTGCAAATCACGTTCTGATAGACCAACCTTTATTTCTTCTACACAAATTTGGTAGAGATTGTCCAAAATTCGAGCTACCTTTGCAATAGCTTTAATTTCATCTTCATCTTTAATCCGTCGTGTTTGAAAGAATGGTTCTTTGTCAATCATAACAAAGGATTTCTTGCCACCTCCTCCTTCTTGTCGGATAGCTTCTATCATAGAATAATCGTCACAGTCTGTACATATTGATAATTCTTTTTGGTTAGTTTCAAGGATAAAAGTAGAAACCAAATCGCTGCCTCTGTCCGTTGAAATAATTTCACAATCCTTTGATTGTTGTTGAGCTCTTGTTATTTCTAATTTGGGTGCAATTAATCTAGTACCATTATCAGTACAAAGTGCAATAGCTTCACCCCAGAATCCTGTAATATAGAATACATTTTCAGGTTGAAAAGCAGCTACAGCGCTATATCCCCCTTTCTTGGCATTGTAAAGGAGATTAGAACGGTGGCTCTTTATCAGCACCATAATAATAGTTTGCTATAATAAGCCGCTTTTATCACCTTTACTGAATACCCAAAAGTAGAGAAAAATAAAACATCAATTTGGGTAAATGGATTTATAGGATGCATAGATATTCTATGCCATAGCAATAATACAGGAGTAGTAGACTATTATAAGTGCATGTATATATTATTGTGAAAAGACGTGAATTATTTATGAGATACCAAATTGCTGTCTATCCGTAATTATATAAATATCAGTGGAATATACTGGTGTAGTTGAACAATAGAATGGAATATTTGGTTATGCTTCCCGGTTCGACAAACGTACCAAACAGGGTAATGAATGCAATGCTTGCGCCTATAATTAATCATAGGAGCGATGATTTTCGTGTATTATATAAGGCTATTATCGAGAAGACTCAAAAAGTCTTTGAAACTGATAATGATATCGTATTACTTACGACATCTGGAACTGGCGGAGTAGAAGCATCTGTGGTTAATCTAGTCAGAAAAGGTGACCGAGTGATTATACCTGTCAATGGCGAATTTAGTAATCGGCTTGCAGATTTGATCGATAGCTGGGGAGGCCAATCGATTAGGATCGATTCTTCGTTTGGTGAAAATCCTCCTTATGGAAAGATTGAGGAAGCATTTGATCAGAATAAAGATGTCAAGGCAATATATACAGTATATAATGAAACATCTACTGGTACCACACTTCGATATATGGATAAGATTGGCCAATTATGCAGCAGAATGGGCGCGTTCTTTATTGTAGACGCTGTTTCAATTCTAGGTGGTGATGAGTTACCAGTCGATAAATGGAATATTGATATATGTATAACGGCTTCACAAAAGGCGCTGGCTGCTCCACCAGGCATATCTCCAATCTCTATCAGCTCTAGATCGAAGAAACATATTCAATCCAATCCACCGCCCACTCAATATCTTAATCTAAAGCGGTACTTTAAATATTATGAAGAACAATTTGAAACACCTTTTACTCCCGCACTTCCTCTGTTCTACGCATTCAGTGAAGCACTTAACATAGTTCTAGAAGAAGGAATGGATAAAAGAATCAAACGTCACAAAATCTGTGCAGAAGCGTTCTATGCTGGTTTGGGTGCAATGGGATTGACGCCATTTGCAAAGTCAGATGCTCGTAGCAATATGGTAATCGCCGTTAATTATGCTCCAGGGTTGGATGACAAGAAATTCAGGGCGCTGTTGGCAGATGAATTCAAAGTTCTTGTTGCAGGAGGGTTTGGACATCTGAAGGGCAAAGTATTCAGAGTTGGCTGTATGGGCGAAGTCAGTAAGTATCATGTTCTGAGAACCCTATCATCTATTACATCTACAATCAATATGATAGGACTAAAGACAAACCCAGAAGCAACTTCCGTCGCACTAGAAAGGATGAAAGCAATAGAATAAATATCAATAAACTATCTTATCAATTGGATTTTCGATCTTAATTGTTTATCTATAGTGACATTATTAAAAGTGTTAAAATTTTATCTATCTATCAAACTTAATATAAGGTAATTCAATAGCGAATTTTATGACTTTGGAGAAAGGCTCTCTTGTATTAATAGATTATACGGCAAAACTTAAAGATACTAATCAGATATTCGAAACTACCAGGGAAGAAGAGGCTAAGAAGTTAGACCTATATGACGCTACACGTAAGTATGAACCAAGACTTGTATCTATTGGTGAAGGTTGGGTACTTAAAGGATTAGATGAGGCTTTAACAACCGCTAACATCGGCGATAAATTGGATATTGAAATTACTCCAGACAAAGGCTTTGGGGAAAGGGATCCAAACAAGGTTAGGATGATCCCTCAGCGAAAGTTAGGCGAAAAATCCAACGAGATCAAGGTAGGCGATACCATAGAAATAGACGAGCGAACTGGGATTGTTAGATATATAGGTTCGGGAAGAGTTCAGCTTGACTTCAATCACAAATTTGCAGGCCGGATTTTGAAATATGATGTCAGTATTATAAGGAAACTTGAGAATGACAGAGATAAAATAATGGCTTTGATAAAAAGAAGATTGCCTCTTGATAATGAAAAGATAAAATTCAATCTTGCAGGATCAACTTTAGAAATTGAATTGCCTGAAGAGACATTTCTATCTGAAGGATTACAAATTATTAAACGTGCAATTGCAAATGATATATTCAAATTTGTAACTGTGATAAATAACATAAAGTTTATAGAAAATTATAAGTCTTTAACTCCATCACCACCACAGGAACAATCAAAACCAAAAGAAAATCCAGTTCAAACTGCTGAAAAGAAAGCTATTTAATTAAGGTACTTTATTTTCTACTCTTTATTTTAACTTTTCAAGGGTAATGGAAGCAGGCGAAAGAATCTCTTTCCCTCCTACAGTGCTAAGATCTGATTTGCTTGATTTAGAAAACATTTGGTAGTTAACTCAAATAGAAAAAGGTATTATAATCCATTATGGATATTAACTTATGAAAAACAGAAGCCGAACAGAAATAATCTCATTAATACTTGAAGCTGCTAAAGAGGGAGCATCTAGAACAAAAATCTTGTATAAGGCAATGCTTTCTTATACTCAGGCAAGAGATTATCTTACAGCTCTGTTAGAAGCCGGCCTTGTGGAAAAAGTAGATAATACTTTCAAAACTACTGAGAAGGGCATACAATTTCTCCAAATTAACGAACCATTGCAAAAGATGCTGGAAAGTCGATTTAGTACTCCTGTGTAAATCTTATTTGGCAGTATTATCATCATTTATTAAATAATCCTCAAAATCTGTCTGTAATGTCGCTTCCTACCATGTGATAAATTGCAATTTATACAACCCACCATATTTTTCCTATTAGATGGGTTATAACATTTATGTACATTATTTATGGATACGCAAGAGGATAAGCAGCCCTAAAGCAAATTTGAGATATAAAACTCATTTAGAATACTTAGCTCAAAAGATAGATATATTGAATTATTAGTCCAACAATATATGTGTCTCGTTGTAAAAATTTTTTATAATCTTAAGATGTAGATAGGCTTCGAGGATAGATAAAGAAGCAACAGAAAAAGCAGCTTATGAACCACACAACTACTAACTCCCACGTTGCTTTTTATCATATTTCTCTACGCCTATCTACACATATTATATTATACAAATAAGAATAAAAGGATTAGCACAGAAACATGTTACGTATAACTAGTAATTCATATTTG
>DASQWW010000091.1:0-25964 GCA_035640055.1 Nitrososphaeraceae archaeon
TGCATTACTGATAAAATTATCATCATCTCTGCTAGCCTTCTCTACAAAACGATTAATAGAATTTGAGTCATATATAGAAGTATGTCTTGCCAAGAATACTCCCTCGCCACTGTTATTCTCAATAGATTCCTTTTCCTCCCATCTATACTCTTTTAATAAATCATCTTTCCTTCCAACTTCTTTTGTCATAGGAGCGGCTCCTTCTTCATATTCTCTGTCTTGATTGCTAGAAGAAGAATCTGAAGAAACATTTTCTTTGATACTTCTTGCTATTACCTTGTCTTTGGTATCTGACGCTATATGTTTAGCTTTATCTTTAGTATCAATTACTTTATTTTTAGCACCTTTTACTTTTTCTTTAACTTTCTTTGTAATTCCAGCCATTTGTTGTAATGTAAATATTATTCTACAAAATATTAAAACGCTCTATATTCTTATTCTTATATAGTATGTGGTTCAAATTTCTCTATGAAAAGGGGACTACAACCAGAACTAGAAGCGGATATAGTTATTTTATATGTAAACTATTATCTTAAATAATCACCTTATTAACTCAGCACCCTATTATAGGCTCAATCTGCAGTTGGTTTGGGCTAGGGTTTTTTGCCTCAGGTCGAAACCAATTATTCTTTTATGATCATCTATTCTTAAACAAAAAGGGTCAACCGTCATCTATGAATATATTTTGAAGATAAAGGAATCTCAAAATGAATCTATCGATAATGTTCTTATAAAAGCGGTATAAGAATATAGAAGAATTTTTGTTAATTAAGCTTTCACTTACTAAGTTTTAGATTCTGTATAAAAACAAAGAGTATCCATAGATAGGGTAATAAGACCCTATAAGATAGATATAATTTAACTTTTAATAATGCCTTCCGAAGATGATCCCTTCTCAGACTGGTCAGAATTGATACATAAACCAGTCTACTCCATTGACGGAAAAAAGCTTGGGTTTCTTAGAAAAATTCTATCAGATTACATGTTTATTAGTAGAGGATTTATCAATTTAACCAAATATTTTATTCCAGTATCTGCAGCAGAATCAGTAAGCACAAAGGGAATTAGATTAAACATTTCAACTTATGAAGCACGTTCCAAGTATTCCTATTCAAAAATGAAAAATACTCTTACTAGCTTAGAACTTATGCCAAAGAGCGCAGTACAGCATAGACCATTGTACGATAGATTTTTAACTTTACGATATAGTGCTAGCAGAAATAGACTAGCAGCAGGGATTGCATTTGTTTCTGGAATTCTCTTCTTGCTTTCAGGCTACAAGGCAAACATAGAAATCTATCGTTTAATCAGTCAAGAAATTGTACTATACACTACAAGACAATTGTGGACACTGATACTAGCTCCTATTGGAATTCTTGCTTTAATAAGCCAACTAGGAGGAATTGCAGTACTAATCGGTGCAGGATTGTTTGCTACAAACAGAGTAAATCTTGGAAAATTCTGGGTAATTGTAGGAACAGGTCAGGGGTTATTTACTATTGGTTTGCGTATACTATCTGAAGTGTGGTCTGGCAGGATTGGATTGGAAAATAACTATGTTACATGGCTTACATCATCTGCAACAGGATTAGGTATATTATTTGCTGTAATGTCGCAATCGCTATCAAAGGGAAAAAGTGACAGTATTACATCCAAGGCATTAAGATTTGCATTGGGAAGAAGAAGAAAAGAAGAAGAACAGTAGAACAATAACAAAAAAAACATTTGTTATTGTTCTAAAAAGTGTTAGTGAACAGAAGAAGTATAGTACTTGGCAACTTCTATCATGTTTGCATTAATGGAATTAATGATAGCCCGGCCCAGATTCGAACTGGGGTCAAAGGCTCCAAAGGCCTCTATGCTTGGCCACTACAGTCGGCAGAGTATTATATTTTCTTCTACCGGGCTTCCGGGCGTATTTTGGTATATATTTTTCTATCCTTATAACGTTATGCTGGGTTTTAAGAATGAAAGCATTTTGTCTATAGGATCCTCCATACTATTAAGAATATATTTAGCTCTTCTTTTCTGTTGACTAGCATAATTTTTATCTATGATCATTTTTTTTGTTAATCGAATAAGATCTTGAGAATTAAAAGCCGTTTTCACAAGTCCGGAAGTAATGAGGTACTTTTCAACATAAAAGCGGATTGGAGAAATGGAAATAGTTGGTTTTCCAAGCAATGAAGCCTCTGCTGTCATGGTTCCACCAGCTCCTATAAAGATGTCAGCTAAGGAGATCAATGATGTTCCTTGAATCATATTGCGTATGATATGGGCTTTTCCTTCATATCTTTTTGCAACTTCCAGAGTCTGATCTTCATATCTGCAAAGAATGATTAGATTGGTTGATTGATACAAATCATTTACAATAGCATCAATCATAGAAATTCTGTTTTCTACTTTTTTATCCGCAATATAGGAAGCCTTTGTTTCCTCAAGTCTGATCAAAATAGTTTTTTTCTCTATGTTAAGATTTAATTTGTCAATCAGAGAAGGAGATGATGATATTGGATATCTTTTAAGCCACGCAACAGGATCAAGTGCTCTGTACCTTGTTATATTATTTTTTGAAATTCCAAAATTGATCCATGCAGAGTATGGAATAACCCAAGGACAGAACAGATGATTCATAAGCGGGATCGTAAGTTTTGCAACAGCTTCTGCATGGGGTGAATCATTAAACCCAATATGTTTAATTCCAAGTCCAAATGCAACTCTTGCGCCTTCAGGTGATGAAAATGTGATCGCAATGTTAGGCTCAAATTCTTTTATTATATATGCAAGTTCAAATATCCTATTCGCATTTTCACGCAACTTCTCGTATTTGCCAGCTCCTCCATGTCTTCCAACTATCTTCAAGTCAAGATGATTGATCCTTGATAGTTCGATTGCTTCTCCATATTCCCTACCTGTACAAAGTAATTGGTGACCTGATCTCTGAAGCAGATCTACTGCAGGTTTAAAAAACATTACCTGTTTTGGTGTCAAAATATCAAACCAGATTTTCATAAGTAATCAGCGTTGATTACAATGGAAAAAACTTTTCTTTAACCATCTTTTAGATAGCTCAGTGACATTTTGATGAGATATAGGGAGGCTCAGTATATATCTTGAGTGCCGGGTTAGCAACAGCAGATACCGCAGTCTATGGATTAAGTACAGAAGGCTATCGTATTGCCTCTTCTATCGCTGTCAAAGGTTCAAAAGTTTCGTTAATTGATGAATCTGCTCGAATGGCTATAATGTTAAAGCCAGATATTGCACGGACATATCCTAATGTCAGTTCCTTAATAGAGGACGAGCCATTGCTTGCCCTTGAACCGATCGATGTTGCAATTAATGATTCCTCATATATCTTCTTTGCACCAAGAATTCGAAAGGTAGGACAAGATGTAAAAAGTGATGTTACGTCAAAGTTTAGGGATGCAGTCAAAGCCCTAAAAGCTGGCGCTTCAGTTATTTATACCTTACCTACTGGAATTGGAGGTAATAATGAAAACATCGCATTGATAGAACATGTAACTGGTATGTCAGTCGGCAAAGATATTTTTTATTATTATATGCCAATCAGCACAGCTGTTGTTTCTGGTTCTGAAACTCTATTGGGTTCTTTAAAATCAAAACAGGATATACAAATATCTAATATGTTGTATGATCCAGATATTAATGGCAAACTAAATTTTGTTAATATTGCCTCTGCAGAATTTGTACATTCTATTAAGATCCTAAGACATTATACTGGTGTGGCCAGTATCCTAGAAATTTGCAAACACATACAGAATACAAGCATAAGCGAATTGACATATGATGCAGTCAGTGATCTTTACTTAGATGACATAGCCAATGGCCTGTATGATCTAAGAGCAATAGGTTCGTCACTTGGTGGTGCAAGTCCATTGATGTATCTTGTCAATGGAACGATCAAGAGCATTGAAGGTTACATTAAACATCTAATAGATGAAATCCGGTATATGTTAAAGAAACGTGATCTGAAGGCAAGCAGAACGAAAGTAGTTATCGCTTGGACAGTAGATCCGAATGAAATGAGAGGCGACAAGATAGAGTTATTGTCATCGCTTGAATCAAAACTAAAAGATTATATTGGCGATGTAAAACGACAACAGACTTTTGACTTATATCCTACGGATAAAACTATGATAGTTATAGCGTGTTCTAAAAATGATTTTGCTAAGGTCATATCTAGAAATAAACAGAACTTAGACTTTATTATAATGAAGGCAAACCCTGTGTGTGAAATTATTGGTTAAAGGTTATACACCACGACAAAAAATAAATCGTATAAGGAGAGGAATTAAAAGTAGGACAAAAAGAGGTAAGGTGATCAGATTCACACTGCAAACAGATCATCTTAGGCAGGTCTTCGCATCTTAATTGCATTATAATGAAGAGAACCTTAGTGGATGCCAATCATTTCAGGTCTGCATCTGTGGATGCCAATCATTTCAGGTCTGCATCTGTGAATTCCATTCTGCCCTTTTCTTATCATATTCTGCCCTAGAATATTTTATTCTAGCAGGATGTCCCATTACAACAACATTTGATGGGATATCTCTAGTTACTACCGCAGCCATTGCAACTACACTATTTCTTCCAATTCTTGCTCCTGGTCTTACTACAGCTCCGCTACCAATTATGGCTCCATCCTCTATGATAACCCCAACCATTTTTGGGCTCCTAGGATATGGATCGTTAGTAAAAGTTGCACTCGGACCAATGAAAACATTTTTCCCAATTGTTGTTAATGGGGGGATATATACGGAACCCTCAATTCTTGTATTTTTACCAATTTTTACTTTATAATCTACATGCGATAGGGAACCAATCATTACATTGTCTCCAATTTCAGTTTCATTTCCAACGTAGGCAAAATGCCATATCTTTACATTTTTACCAATTTTTGCGGTTTTTGAGACATAGTTTATTACATCTGGATCGGAATAATTTTGTTGTTTCATTACTAAATACCTAAAAATGCCAAGGCATTCCTTGCTTTATAACTTTGTTAGGGATTTTATCGCGCCATTTTTGTAGAAATTCAATATCCTTTTGCTTTTCACGAAGTTCATCTGGCAACATGACTGGAATCTCATCAATAATTGGATAGAAACGTAAACATTTGGTGCAAAACAAAACACCTTCACTTATGATAATATCATTATCATTATCCTTCCTTGTATTAATTTCAAATAACTCTAGCGGGTAGTTCTTGTCGATAGGACATGCAAGAATATCGAGCATTGATTTCCTCATCAGGCTAGCTCAGATCCAGGTAAATTGGAGAGCCGGTGTTGCTGGATAAAAGTGCTGCTTCAGCCACTTTGGTAACACAAGTTGCATCATCTGCTGATACCACAGGCCTGCTGATCTTTTTATCTATAGCGTCTAGAAAACTTTTTAATTCCAATGCAAGAGGTTCCTGAAATTGATGCCGTCGTGGGATTATAGTTGCCTCACCATGATCAATTTTGATTTGTTGAGTAATAAAGTCTCCTGTAATTATTCCATCGGTGCATACCGCACTGAACGTTCTAACCTTTTTCGGAGTGATCCAATTTGATGCAATAATTGCTACCCTCTGATTTTCAAATCCAAGCATAATTGTCGCAAAGTCTTCACATGAATGGAATTTTTTACCAGCACGTGCAAATACAACGTGTGGTCTACAATTAAAGAGAAACATTGCAGTGTCAATATCGTGAACGGAAGTATCATAAATTATACCAACATCCTTGATATGCAGTGGCATCCTGCTCTCTCTGTGAAATTCCATCATCAACAGATCCCCGTATGTCTTGCTATCGATAATTTGCTTAATGTCTTGAACTGCAGGGTTGAATCGTTCAATATAGCCTGATGTCAAAATCACTCTTTTTTTCTTAGCTACTTCCACCATCTCCTCACATTCTTTGGAGGAAAACGAAAGTGGTTTTTCAACAAAAATATTGATTCCTCTTTCCATTATTTTCTTTGCAACCGCAAAATGAGTTTTAGTAGGAGTACAGACAACACAGGCATCTAATTCCGTTTCCTTATCGAGCATTTCATTGACCGAAGAGTATGATTTCGTTTTATATCTATCAGCTACCTCTTTAGCATGATTTGTATCTATATCACAGATAGCTGCTAAAACACCTAACTCATATAGAACCCTGGCATGATTTTTACCCCACCCGCCAACACCTATTACAGCTAATCTGGTGTTGTCCTTTGCGGCTACCATACTGGTGTTAACCAGCCCATATACTCTTTAACGTCTGCAGATACAATTTTTGAATACATTTCACGAATACTTTTTGTTACCGGTCCTTCCCTTCCACTACCTACCGTATGACCATCAATATTTGTAATAGCAATAATTTCAGCTGCTGTTCCTGTTAGAAATAACTCATCTGCTATATACAATTCAGTTCTAGAAATCGGACGTTCCACCATTTCATATCCTATATCCTTTGCAATAGTTATTGTAGTATCGCGGGTGATTCCTTCCAGTGCTGAATCAGCAATATGTGGTGTGTAAACCTTATTGTTTCTGACTACAAAGATATTTTCACCTGAGGCTTCACTAACATTGCCTTCTCTACTAAGCAAAATTGATTCGTCATATCCATTTTGTCTGCTCTCTTGTGTTGCAAGTACTGAATTAAGATAATTTCCAGCAGCCTTTGATATAGGGGGAGTAGAAGTATCGTGAATTCTACGCCATGAGGAAACACATGCTTTTACGCCTTCACCCTCAAAGTATTTGGTAAACGGGAAAATTATGATCACTGTATGAGTTGGAGAATGTCTTGTAATGTTAAGATCTATACCGTGTACTCCTACAAATGTCAATGGCCTTATGTAGCATGATTCTCTAATACCAATCTTTTTCAACAGGTCTATTGTTGCATCACATAGCTCCTTAATAGAATAATTTACAGCAAAGGAATATACTCCTGCAGAACGATGAAGCCTTTCCATATGTTCTGTCAACCTGAATACAAAGAGGTTGTTTTTTGCAGTATATACACGAATGCCTTCAAAGACTGCAGTGCCATAATGTAAAGCATGAGTCATAACAGGAACTGTTGCATCCTCCCACTTTACAAATTCACCATCAAACCAGACCAACTCCGCACCTTTTATTTTCATTTAAAGGCAGTCACTTTATGGATTATAAAAATCTTATAAATTAAATAAAGCCTTCTTTGGGAAATTTCAGTCCCATTACTCTAGTCGTGAGATCAGGAGATTTTGCAAATTTCTCTATTGTGTCCCAGTTATCTTCGATCAAATTTACAACCTTTTTGGGCACTTTGTCATAGTACGATTCATCTGTTCCTATTTTCCCTTCAAGCACTTGACGATAGAGCATTTCTTTTACAGCAGAAGCAGATATTTCCAATCGCAGTGCTTTAGTAGGATGAAGTCCATAGGCCTTCAATACTATTCTCTCTAACCTGTCGCCTGTATATGTAATGAATCCTTCTTCTCTAATATTTCCGACTATTTGGTTGCGTAACATCCATGAATATGGAGAAATTAAAGGTGGTAAGTATTTTATAAATGGAGAAAAGAATGAATAGTCGGGTAAGATTGTAATATTGTTATCGTTACTAAAGACAGATTCTACCATTGCTCTTCTAATTTTATAAGGAAATGGGAAGCTTCTTGTGTTGATTTCTTTTCCATCCTTCAAGAACCTTACTGGGAAAACATAGACATTGTAATTTCTTTCTAAAAGGGAGATGATATATTCATGTGCCTTTGTCATCGGATTTAAGTGTGCAAGATAAATAGCCGCAAGTCTCCCCATAGTTGTGTTAAAAAGTGGAGGAGGATATAATAAAATGTATCGAGTCTTAGCTTCTCTTTATTTCGATTTCAATTGTAGAAACGTTTCGTGTTCTACCATCTTCTGATTGAACGGTTTCAGAACCAATTCTTACATCCCCTACCTTGTATCCCGCATTCTCCATTCTCTTAAGGATGATTTGGGAAACATCTACTGCTCTGCCGATGCTCAAACCCCTTGCCTTGATCGTCACTGAAGGCTGGTTAGCTAGCTGGATGAGCGTAGATGTCACATATGCCATTAGAGGTTTCTTTCCTATATATATCGCGTCATGAGGTCCTTCTTTGCGTACTTGTTGATTGTGTTGCGGTTGTGCTTCAGACATAAGAATGATAAATACCTTAGGATAATTTAAATCTAGAAGACGACAAATAATAAAATAGCTTTTGTAATTTTATCCTACCTATGCAATAGTTAAATAGGGTCTAATAAATTTAATAATATAATGAGTCAAGACATTCAGCAGGCTCGTAGACTAATATTTGATGAATTAACTAAGATCGTAGATCCAGAAATAGGTGTTTCCATAATGGAATTAGAGTTGGTTGATAAGGTTGATATTAATACAGGAAAGGTTAATATCGATCTACACTTGACAAGTCCCTTTTGTCCAGCCGTATTCGGTTTTAAAATTGCTCAGGATATTCGAGATAATGTCTACAAGCTACAGGGAATTCAAGACGTCAGAGTCAATGTTAGCAATCATTTCATGGCTGATGCAATAAATAAGCAAGTAAATGAGAGTAAGCTTCCCGCAAAACAGTGAGATATATTTTTTACCTCATTAACTTGGAAAGCTACTAAAACTAATATTACATTTTATATACTTAAGTATAAATGAAGGATATCTATCCAAATTTAGACGATGACGCTCAGATCAGCTGAAAACCAAAAATTAAAGAGCCTATTATCAGCTTAATATATTAGCTAGATTTTTATCTAAATGTGGCAAAATAGGGCAAGTCAATCCGTCTCCTTAGATTCAAATTCGATTCTGCAGTTCGGCTATTTTCTTTTCATTCTTCGAAAATCTCATCAGATGGCCTCTTAATAATTGAATTCCTAATGCAGGGTCTACACCCTTTGGACACACCACGCTACAAGAACCAGCAAAGTGGCATCTCCAGATTCCATGTCTCTCATCTATAATATTCAATCTTTCGTTGGCAGTATTATCCCTTGTATCCACATAGTATCTGTAGGCCTGTGCTAAAGCCTGAGGGCCAGGAAATTTTGTATCGGTGGCTACCGTGGGACATGCAGAATAACATAATCCGCATTTAATACAATAAGAGAATTGTAAATATTTGTCAACTTCTGACGGTGTTTGATTATATTCCGATAATTTCCTGATATCTTTCATATCTGCATTTTCATTCTGTATATATGGCTGCATTTTCTTATGATGGCTAAAGAATTGAGAAAAATCTGTTACAAGATCACGTATTTGTGGAAAGTTTGTAAGCGGTTCACAAATTATTGTACTACCTTCCAATTCTGAGACATTTGTATAACACGCAAGTCTTGGAATCCCATTAATTTTCATTCCACATGATCCACATGATGCCATTCTGCAAGAATATCTTATTGCAATGCTACTATCAAGATAGCTCTTTGCATAGATAAGTGCATCTAGTACCGTTGTCCAACGTTGTAATGGTATTTCAAACGTATCATAATGAGGAGAATCATCATTCCTAACAGGATTAGCTCTATAGACTTTCAGTATAATCTTATCGCGCGTCGGCTTATAATACTGACTTCTTATATCTGATATCTTGTCTTCTCTGTTCAATATCCTAATTTTCTTGATTATTCTATTCAATTTTATTATCTAAACCCGAATCCATTGGCTACTATTACTGTCCTAGTTCCATACGCAACTGTGATTATCATTGCAGCTATAGTGAAGACAGTAACACTGTCCTCCCATGCTTTATTTTGTCGCAATTCAAGCAATATTACGCGTAGTCCATTAAAGCCATGTATTGCTAGGAGTATAAGTATTGATTCAAGAATTATTATGTAAGGAATATTATGATAGTTTGCAATGACGTTTTCAAATAGTATGCTGTTCTGAAAGGGCATAGTAAGGCGAAACATAATATGTACAGCAACGGTAAAAAGTGCTCCTATAGCAGTTATATAATGTATTTTCATTATTTGGTTTTCTCGAAGTATCATAATATTCCATCCTACATTTGTTCTTCTTCTTTTTTAGTCTCATCATCCAAAGAGTACAGTTGCACCATACAGCATTGCTATTACAGCTAATATTAATGCAACCCATATTCCAGACTTTTGACGATAGTTAAGCGAGATTGCATCATATGGATAGTCGGGTCTTCCAGGCCTTCCAAGTTGCTTACCACTTTCTGTAAATATCAATCTAATACCATTTGCTGAATGAAAGGTACTAGCTCCGATCACTAGTATCAGGAAAAGATGACCCCATGGTGTCTGCGTAAGTTCTAACATTGCGTTCCATGCACCTTGACCTCCTGTTAGTGAACTGGTTTCATATACATGACCTACAAAGTATATTAACAAAAAGACCCCAGTTAAACGCATCAGCCAATATGATACTCGTTCCCATCCATATCTAGATGGGTTTAACCATCCTTTTAATCCTTCACGATTATTACGATCATTATTGCCTTTTTTTGATATTTCCATTAGTATTTTCTCTCCACAGGCGCATACCGCGTGAAAGTTACAGGATGCCATGATATCTTTGGTCCATCTGATGTATAGTAAGCTAGAGTATGCTTTAGAAAATTGGCGTCATCACGGTTTGGATATTCAACTCTTGCATGTGCACCTCGTGATTCACGACGATTCAATGCTCCAACCAATACTATCTCAGCAGTCCTTAGCATTGAATCCATTTCCATTACATTTACGAAATTGGTGTTGTATTCTTTTGCCTTGTCATCAACGTGCTTCCATGCCAATGCTTTTAGCTCTCTTACTTTCTTCAAACCCTCAGTTAGACCCTGTTCATTTCTAAATACATAAGCTTTAGCATCCATAGTATCTGTCAATTCCTTTCTAACCTCGTAGGGGTTTATTTGACCTCTGCCTCTAAATATTCCATCATAAATTCTCTTTTCTTCCTCAATAATCTGTTGTTCTGGAAACGACAAGGGAGTACTATTATGATTCAGTGCATATTTTGCAGCAAGTTCACCAGTGATTCTACCCCATACAAGACACTCAGCAGTAGAGTTTGCACCAAGCCGATTAGCACCATGTGTGCTATTACAGGCTGCTTCTCCCGCTGCCCATAATCCATTCATTTCAGTGGCACCGTCAATGTTACTATGAATTCCACCCATCATATAATGACATACTGGTCTAATCTCAATTGGTTCATTAATTATATCTATGCCAGAGAACTTGATTCCAATTTCTCTAATTCCTGCCAGACGTTCCTTTATGCGCTCAGGTCCAAGGTGGGTTAGATCTAGTTTCAAGCAGTCTGCACCAGACTCGTGTTTGAATCCCCTCCCCTCTTGAATCTCTGTAATCATTGAACGTGAAACTACATCTCTTGCTGCAAGTTCAAGTTTTTCTTGAGCATATTTTTTCATAAAACGCTCTCCTTTGTTGTTTATCAAGTAACCACCTTCTCCTCTTGCTCCCTCTGTAACTAGTATACCAGATGGCAGGATACCTGTTGGATGGAACTGAACAAATTCCATATCCTTCAGAGCAAGTCCTGCACGATATGCCATATCCAAACCATCAGGCGTAGAAGAATAAGCATATGTAGAAAAGCTGTAAATTCGCCCGGCACCTCCGGTACAAATTATTCCTGCTGGTGCTTTGAATTTGACAAAATCACCTGTCTTCATTTGAATGGCAGTTATGCCTAGAAAGTTATTATTTGCATCGCTAAGGATTGACGTACAAAACCATTCATTATAAAAGTGAATATTATCATATTTAAGACAAGTATCATAAAGTGTCTGCATCTCATAAAATCCAACCTTGTCCTGTGCATATGTAGCTCTTGGAAATGAGTAGCCGCCAAACCAGCGCTGATCAATCCTGCCGCTCTCTCTCCTCGACCATGGCATCCCCCAGTGGTCTAACTGATATATTTCATAAGGCATGTTAGATACCAATCGCTCTGCAACATCTTGATCTGCAAGAAAATCACTGCCCTTGATTGTATCGTAAATATGAGCTTCTTGATTGTCGCCTTCTTCCTCAAAGAGAACTGCTGCTGTTCCACCTTCAGCGGATACTGAATGAGAACGCATGACCTGTACCTTTGAAACTACCGCTACTCTCAACTTGCTATCTGTGACTGCAGAGGAAATAGCTGCTCGCAATCCAGCAAGACCTGAGCCAATGATAAGAACATCATAAGAAATAGTATCCATCAGCTGTTCTACCGGCCTCTAACAATACAACTTGGATAACAGATTGTCATAAATATCTTTATAGATTAAATACTACCTATAAATTAATTCTATTGGTTATTTCCATTATCATAAGCCTCAGTGTTAATTTGTAGTTCAGTAGCCTTTGCAAATCTAAAATAGAAATGGTATTCAGAAAAAATCTCCAAATTGTAATATGTAATGAAAGAGAAAAGTATTTCCTAATGAAGGATCCATGTTTTATAAGGGACGTAGTATAGTTATAGTCCACCATTACTAATTTTTATCCTTGTATTGCTTGAACGGTATTCCAAAAACGGTGTATTCCTGTTATAATAAGTACTATTTTATAAAAGATAATAACCGTTAATATTGTTGTAATTTTTGTTACCTTTCTGTTATTTTTTATTTTGTCTAATTTATACTGTCATTGTCTTGTATAATCTCAAAGAAAGACGTTGCTTGAAAATGAATAGAATAAACTTGAAGTTTTTTCACTATTCCTTTATTCGAAGTACTCTTAAGTTCATCGAAGAAATCATTGAATATAAAAAGGCAGCAGGACATATATAGAAATATTAACAATACCTTGAACTAGGAATAGGAGGACCATTTCGTAATTATGATCCAAACTTTATAATTAGAAATGTTTATTATAAAAAAACAGGCGGATTATAATGAGAGAAACCAGTACAATGATAAAGCTTTAGTTAGTACAGCATCTTGCTTACAGTTTTTGCCAACTCATCTACATTCTGTTTACTTTCAATGCCATCTTTCATTGACCTCACTGTAACTTGTCTATCGGCAACTTCTTCTGGTGCTACTATCACAGTAATAACTGCCTCTTTTGTCGAGGCATCATCAAGTTGTCTTCGGAGTGTTCTACCTTGAATATCATAATCAACAATTATTCCGTTGTTGCGTAACTTAGAAATTATTTGCAGAGCCTCGTTCCTTACGTTGTCAGATGTATATGCAACATAAACCAGTGGCTTTTGTATATGTTTTAAAATTCCATGTTTTTGCAGAGCCATAGCTATCCTCTCAATTCCACCCGCTGCACCTGTTGCACCAATATCTTTTCTTCCAAAAGCATCGGTTAATGTATCGTATCTTCCACCACCTACTAATGCTCCTATATCAAGCGATAGATCAAATGCCTCAAAAACTATCCCCGAATAATAATCCAATCCCCGTACTATTCCAAGGTTAACTCTAACGTTATCTACCTTCCTTGCTTTTAAAGAATCCATTAAGCCTGTAAGTTTTCTCCAGCTTGTCAACTCTTTTATGTTACCTTTTGAATAAACTTGATCAGCTGTTCCCTTAATACACGACAGATCTATTAGACTTTGCAATTTTGAAAACTCAATTTTGTCTTTATACTCCTCTTGAACTGCCCTTGTACCTTTCTTTGGAACTTTATCCATTGCTCTGAACATTTCAAGGATCATCTGTTCATCTGAAACGCCAAGTCTCTGTCTGATATATTCTTCAATTAACTGTCTATCATTTACCTCGATAACAACATTCAGTCCTATCTTTTTCAAAAATACTGAAATAAATTCAATCACTTCAGTATCAGCTTCCTCTCTAAACGGACCATAAACCTCCACATCACATTGATGAAAATATCGATACCTTCCAGACTGTGGTTCGTCATATCTCCAGACACCAGCAAACGCTGCTACTTTGAATGGCATCTTCAAATCTCTCCTTGAGGTCACAAATCGTGTTAGACCAATCGTAAGGTCAAACCTCAATGCAACATTTCTACCTCCGTTATCTGTAAAACTATATATTTCATTTGAAATAGATGCACCACCACTCTTCACCTCAAGTGTGGCAAGCATCTCAAGGGGTGACGGTTCCATCAATTTGAAGTTGAATAAACTTGTGGTTTCGAGAAATTTTTCTTTGATATAATTAATGTTATAGTATTCTTCTGGTTCTAGATCCCTCATTCCTCGGGGAAGTTCTAATCTCACAGCGGAATTCAGAAAGTGAGGCATTTAGATTTTACGATCAATTATAATAAGAGTTGGTTTGAACCACAATAATGTCATCAGGTTTCCGATATCTTGATCATATGACAGATGTCATCATCGAGGCATATGGTAACACACTAGATGATGCTTTTGAAAATTCTGCTCGAGCCCTCGTCAATACAATGTTCGATCTAAAGGAAGTTAGTGGTAACGATGAAATTAAAGTTGAGGTATGGGGACACGATCTTGAAAGTTTACTTTATAATTGGTTAGAGAAAGTTTTGTTGGTAGTTTTAATTGACAATATTCTAGTATCAGATTTTAAAGTCAAGATTTCGAAAAAGAATGACGATTATTTACTTGTTGGTATTGCAAGCGGAGAA
Source organism: Nitrososphaeraceae archaeon (assembly GCA_035640055.1). Classification (GTDB taxonomy): domain Archaea; phylum Thermoproteota; class Nitrososphaeria; order Nitrososphaerales; family Nitrososphaeraceae; genus DASQWW01. The sequence continues at coordinate 14,624 of DASQWW010000091.1, forward strand.
AACCTGAACCTTAACATACACCATTACAAAGTAGAGGTTAAGGCTGTAACCTATCATGAAATGAAAATTAGACAAGAAAAAAATAAAGTTACTACTAGGTTTCTACTAGACATTTGAAATTATAGCAGTTTTAGATGATAGTAAATGAAAATAAAGTATCTATATATAGACTTATAACGATACCAGAGTTTGCTTATCCGTTGAATCTACCTATATTTATGATTAGTACTGTAAACAATTTTTATTACGTCAAAAATTAAAAAATCTTAAATATCAAATCCATTCATTAACTTTCAGGAAAGATGAGTCAAAATAAAGAAACTTCTAGCACGCATAACAGCGGTAATCCTGTTCTACTAGAACTTTCTGAAAAGAACTTCGATGAAATAGTAGGAGAAAGCAAGCCTGTTTTAGTGGATTTCTGGGCGACATGGTGCGGACCCTGTCAATTTATGCTACCTATCTTTGATAAGTTAGCAAAAAAGTATGCTGATAAGGTAACATTTGGTAGATTAAATGTGGATGATAACCAAGGAGTGGCTATGAGATTTGATGTATATGCTATTCCTACTTTTATCATCTTTATGAATGGCAAGGCTGTAGACAGGGCTGTAGGAGCAGTAGGGGAGAAAGGTCTCGAAGGGCTGCTACAAAAGTACCAATAGAGGCAATCAGAAGTCTTACCAGTATGATGCTCATTTATGTTAGTGTGTAGGTTATATGTAGTTTCTAAATATATCCATATGTTGGATCTTCCTTCCTTTTTAGAGCAAGAATTTTGTTGAAAACTTCTTTTTCCTCATCATTCAATCGATGATTAAATTTCTCTATTAACATTTTTGCCTGCTTACTGTTCAAATCGGTATAGAAAATATCCCCTTCGTTGATTTGTCTCCCAATAGTAGGCTCTTTGATTGAAACTGCAACTTGCATTCCCTTTGTAGCCTCCTCAATTGTTTTTCCATTTTCTTGCAGCTGATGGATCGTACCAATCTTCTTACCCTCGTTGTTCATAACCAAAACCTTTTGTCGGAGTTTTCCAACTAGGATCTCTGCTCCAAATACTGCAGGATCATTATGTCTGAAGACAAAGCCTTTCATAAATTGAAATTTACAGATGGGAGTGATCTCATTAAATAGAATGGATTCTTCATGTTCCTTTTGATATGTAACCCAATCTGTATAATTACGTACAAGATTGTATATTATTTGCTCATTGAAGGTCTTCACTCCACGTTCATATGATTCTCGCTGTGCATCATCCAGAACTTTAACATTAAATCCAAGCACGACTCCCAAATATCTGTTCTTTTCCTTCACAGCAGAAGCTGCAATTATATCTCTTCTCGTAATGTGACCAATATCTGCAGTCCGAATTGGAACATTCGCTTTTTTTAACAGGTCTATTATTGCCTCAAGTGAACCAATAGTATCACATTTTAGAATAACCCCATTAGAATCAGTATTTACAATTGCACTTTTAATTTCAGACTCCACTAACGATTTAAGTCTATCTTCTTCTTCTTTCTTTTTTTGAAGAGCATATACAGGACTACCTGCTAGGACACCATCTAGGTCAGGGGATGTTATTTTTAAGCCTGCTGCAGAGATTACTTTGTCAACTGGTTTGAATTTATCCCTCGGATCCCGCATTTCATCGAGTGGTTTTGGTAGTAAGAGTGCCTTGATTCTTGTGACTATAGCACTATCCCTTTTTGCTACCACTATATTATCGCCTTGCTTTAGAGTTCCATCCAAAAGTATAATGTTGGCAGATGGTCCGAGGCCAACTTCTTCATTGATTTCGAGTACAATTCCTCTTGCAGATCCCTCACGTCGCTCTAATTTTTTTGACATATATTGTTGTGCCAGACCAACAAGCACCGCAAGCAACTCAGGAATTCCAACTCCAGTCGCAGCACTTATAGGTACAATGGCTAATTCCTTAGTAAAATCTTTGACACGCCAAAATGCTTCAGAATTATAGCTTAACCTTGAAAGCGAACCTACTACGTTATAAATTTTTTCATCCAACATGGTCTGGACATTAACATTTTGCTTACTTATTTGATCACCAATAAAGGAGGTATTCCCATTTATCCAACCACTAATTCTATCAACTTTGTTTAGTGCAACGACAAATGGAACTTTTCGTTTTCTTAAAATCTCTATGCTTTCAATAGTCTGAACCTCAAAGCCTTTATTCACATCTACTACGACAATTGCGATATCTGCTGCAGAACCACCTCTCATTCTAAGATTGGCAAAAACTTCATGACCAGGAGTATCAATAACCAGCAATCCGGGAATTTGAGTTTCAGATTTAGAAAGTTTCTGATAAAGCGGACCAGTAATGTCCTTAATGGTTTCAATCGGAAAAAAGCTTGCGCCAATATGCTGTGTAATTCCACCAACTTCACGTGCCTGAACTGCAGTACCTCTTATCTTGTCTAGCAGAGAAGTCTTGCCGGAGTCTACGTGACCCAAAACTACTACTACCGGTTGTCGGAGTTGCACTTAACTAAAAATGACTCGTGACTCTTTTATGAAGCTTTCAGATGTGTCTGAAGCATGGATAATATTATCTGTAAAGCCAAGACCAAAGTCACCTCGTATAGTGCCAGGAGCCGCTTCAGATGATTTTGTCGATCCTATCATAATTCGTACAGTATTAATTGCATTATTGCCTTCAAGAATACATGCTACAACTATATCTGATGAAATGAATGATACTAATTCATTGAAAAATGACTTCTGTTTGTGTGCTGAATAGAATTCTTGCGATTTTTCTTTTGTGAATTTATAAGACTTTAAATCTTTTATTTCAAATCCTTTTTCTTCAAATCTAGCAAGGATTTTACCTATCAAGTGTCGTTTAACTCCATCTGGTTTTACAACAATAAGAGTTTGTTCAGTAACCACGTTATTATTTTTTCACCTTAACCCCACCCTTTACGTACTTATTAGTCCATTTTAATTTTCTCGGATCACGTTTTAACTTGCGTAGATTCTTCTTGCATTTGTCAGAACAGGTCCATTGAATGGATCCATCATTTTTAACAAGCATTGTACCTTGACCAACTACAATGTTCCTTCCACAAAAGAAGCAGTTACGTAAAGAGTTTACCGTCTTACTCATAATTTATCACCAAATATGTTCTCATTTTATCCTGCGGGCTTCCCGTTCTGTTTCTCTAAGCATCAAAATGTCATTCATTCGAATTGAACCCTTTACATTTCGAGTTAGGATACGACCTTTATCTTTTCCCTCCAAGACTTTAACTCTAACCTGAATTACTTCACCTGCAATGCCTGTTCTACCAACAATCTGGATAACTTCTGCAGGAATAACTTTCTCTTCGAATGTTTTACTCATTTGATATTACTCCTTCCCATCTTTCACTGTTGCAATTGAATTAATAACTTGGTCAACAATATGCTGACCCTCGCCAGCATCCAAAATAGTTGCAGCTGCAGAACCAACATCTATACCAAGAGATGCTCCAAGCTGTTGTTTGCTCGGTACAAAAATATATGCTGTATTTCTTTCTTCACAAAGGATTGGCAGATGTGCAACTACTTCTGGAGGCTCCACATCTTCAGCAATAACAACTAGTCTACTCGTACCACGTTCTATTGCTTTTGTAGTTTCATTAGTACCCTTTCTTACCTTTCCACTCTGCTTTGCTAGACGCACAGCTTCATAAATTGCATTTACCAAGTCTTTAGGAGTTTCAAATTTTACATAATATGGTTTACTCATAGTTATTTATCACCCAACGGGCTCATCTTGATTCTTCTGTAAGAGCAGGCGTATTAAAATGTTGTCTATGTCGACCTTGTTAATATACTTGGTTTTTAATCATTCCATCCATTTCGTTTATCTGTTATACAATTAATGAAAAACTAAAGAAATAAGCCAATTCTATCGTAATCAAAGCAATATACTTGACAAAAGCGACAAGATGCTAAAGGTAGTTGTTCTAATCGGATGATTATATAAACCATGTAATTCTGATAAGTCTTCAAGCGAATTTTTATGCACTACAAGGAAGGAAATTTACTTTCAATTAATCTACGATATTCTTCAACCTTTGAATTCAACAGTGACTGATCAGTAGATTCTGCATACATCCTAACTAAGGGTTCTGTTCCACTTGGTCTCACCATTATCCAGGTTTCCTCATCTATCCAGATTTTAGCTCCATCAATAGTTTCAACCTTCTGCGGACTGCCATGCATCAAACATGTATTTACAATATCATTGGCAATTTGCTTTGTAGGGCATTTGAATTTAGATTTATACTGGAATACTTTTGGTAATGCAGAGATCATTTGGGACAATGTTTGGTTACTTGATGCAAGCATATCCAAAACAAGAGCTGTCATCATCGCTCCATCTCTGACTTCATTCAATTTCCCATACATGAATCCACCATTCTCTTCTAATCCAATGAGTGATTTACGCTTTACCATCTGCCTAGATACTTCAACACTTCCAACTTTAGTATGGATTACTTTAGATCCTTCTTCTTGCGCTATTAACGAAAGTGCCATAGTCGTATTGATTGGGCACACAATTTCTGCGCCTTTATGCCTTGTTTTTAATAAATGCTTGGCTACTAATGATCCAGTCTTGTCTCCCCAATGGACCGTTCCCTTTTCATCGCAGAATATACTACGATCTCCATCGCCGTCATAAGCTACTCCAAAGTCTGCCTTTGTGACTTTTGCCATACTAGACAGTACCTCAAGGTTCTCCGGAGTAGGTTCTGATCCACGACCGGGAAAGTCGCCGTCTATATTACCATTGATGGTAATCACTTTACATCCAAGTTTTTTCATTAAGATTGGAGCGACAACTGCTTGCGCACCATTTCCTGTATCTACAGCAACAGTAAACTTTCGAGCTCTAATTTTGTCAACGTTTACTAAAGAAAATACCGCTCGTATATAAGAATCGATTACAGTATCATTGATAAAATTCAGACCAAGGCCATTAACTTTAGTAAATTTTTTTGAGTAGTAAATGTCTTCAACTTTTAATTCATCCTCCCTTGAAATTTCCACACCGTCTCTATCAATAGGCTTAATTCCATTGTACTCAGGTGGATTATGCGATGCAGTGACCATTATTCCGCCATTATAACCAAGGCGCTTTGTAGCATATTGCAAACAAGGAGTAGGAATAAGTCCAGCACACCATACGTTTAATCCAGATGAATTGATTGTCGAAGTAACCAACATTGATAAAATTGGGCTCGACTTTCTCCCATCGTACCCTATAATAATCGGTCCTTTTTCAAAAAAAGTCGCAAGTGAATATGAAAGATCAATTACTAAATCTACAGAAAGATCACTGCCAAATACTCCTCTTATGCCATTAGTTCCAAATAGTCTTGGTTTATCCTTTTGCATTTTATTTTGCTTCTTTACTACAAATTAAGAATAGATAAATTTGGCTATTACCTGATGCAAAATGTGATGCTATGCGGGGGTTGCCAAGCCTGGCCAACGGCGCAGGTCTCTCTCAAAATAGACAGAGTGCGAGGCTTAGAATGAGCTAGGCAGCAAAAGAGGCTTCTACAACCCTGTTCCTCAGGGATTCGTGGGTTCAAATCCCACCCCCCGCACTTTGTATCCAAGCATTAAAACAAATATTTTTCCAGACTGAAGCTGACAATTTTGTATTTGTTACACTCTACATAGAAAACAACGGTAATCTTTGCTAAGGTTATTGACAATAATGGCTAATCTTGTATTTCCCACTATAACTTGGAAAAGTCAATTTTGATGAAACCATGGGAGTTATCGTCTTCATACATATAAAAGTTAACAAATTGAAAGCTTCTCTGGATCTGAGCAGAGTATTATAGAAATGCTATGAAAATCCAAATGGCTCCATTGTCTGCAAATGGAGGCTTGGTAATTCTTTACCTTCTAATTGGCAACTAAATTACAATAACAAGTTATTAGCTTTACTCATAGCTAGGATATGTAACAATTACTATGAATTCAATAAATCTGGTACTTGCGAGCTCTACATGAGATAAAGTGGAGCTGAACAACTGCTAATTGATGGATTATAGATTTCCACAGTACTGCCTCTAATAGTACTATTAGTTGCAAGGTGCAATAATACTGAACCAAAATTCTTACTATTGTCTGTAGATCTCTAAATATTAATTCATCATTTTTTCTCGTATTGTCAGTCACCAATATAGACATTATCTCCTGATGTAGCAGTAGGAACGTTCATTCTAGCTAGATCTGGATTGTAAATGCATATGCTGTTCATATTATTAGTGGGCTACATAGTCCTGCTGCTATTGTTATTAGAAAAATTATTGCTGTAATAACTCCTGAAGTTAATGTTTTTTGTACTCATCAGAGTTTTGTAGAAGAATTGCGGCATATAATAAGGGCTTACTACCATTATCATCAAACTACAGTTCATAACTAAATTATAAAACGAGTTTACAGGAAAAAGAAATACCCGATTTAGATAGAGAAAAAAATTGATTTACTTTACTGAAACGTAAAATAGGAGCACAATTTACTTTCCCAAAATATTCCGCAGCCTATTGCCAGTAAAAAGAGAAGAAAAGCGAGCAAAAAGAAATTCTGTTTTTTCTTGAATTGCAGTCTGTAGTTAGGTAAAGGTCCAGGTACGTTAACTGCAACCTTCTAAGCAGCGGTCTTAACAAATCATAAAAGCTGTTTACTAAAGTACTAATAGTAATGCACAGATATTAAAATTAGTAATATGTTTGAAAACCTAATCTATCCGATAATTGGATTTGCCGCTGTCCTACTAGGACTTGAGGCTGCTTGGCGCTGGCTTGAGAATTGAAGAAGCTAGAAGATGACTTAGTAGGGAGTGTAAAGCAAGCCTTAGTATATCACACAAAAGAAGACTAGGAAGAGATATCAAAAATACTCCCGACTTTAGACTCTGACGAGAATGTACAAATTGTTACAAAACAGTCCCATTTAAAACCTGAGGATGCAAAAACTTGCCCTGATACAATTTTTGCCACCGAAAGGAGACTCATAATTAGAAATCCTTCAATGTTGGGAAGGAGGGAAAGGATAGAATCTAGTTCTTATGACAAGATAATTTCCTAGAACTAGGTAAGGGTTATTTCTTTGGATATAAAAATTAAGGCTTCAGGATATATTGGAGAGATGGATGCAATACCAAAGGATAAGGCTGAAAAGATTATTATTATGCCTATATCGGAAGCCAATAATTCATCAGCTATTATTATTTAGTAGAGTAATAATTTCTTTTGCTCTATTGATGGTTATATTGTCCTCATCAGCAATTCTTTTCGCAACAACATCAATTTGATCATCTTTTGCTCCTGCCATAACTGCAATATTTTTAGCATGCAATCTCATGTGACCTCTCTGGATACCTTCAGATGCTAAAGCCCTAATGGCGGCCAAATTTTGAGCTAGACCTACTGCTGCAAATATTATTGCAAGCTCCTTGGCACTTTCAACACCAAGGATTTTTAATGCTAATCTAGATAAAGGATGAACTGACGTTACTCCTCCTATTATTCCAACAGCCATCGGAATTTCTATTTCACCTGCTAAATCACCTTCTTTTGTTGTATACCAATTTGTCAGTGACCGATAAGTGCCGTCTCTAGCCGCATATGCATGAGCTCCTGACTCAATTGCACGAAAGTCCTGTCCTGTGGCTAAGGCAACTGCATCGATACCGTTCATTATACCTTTGTTATGGGTGACAGCACGATGAATATCAGAATAAGCACAGGCATATGCATACAAAATTCGCTCTACAATATTCCCTTCTCCTAATTCATCCTTTGCAAAAACTGCTTTGCATTTTACAAGCCGTCTTGTCGCATAATTTGAGACTATCTTTAAGATAACATTACCACCTGTCAGCTCTTCTACTTTTGGAGCTATCGCCTCACACATCGTATTAATTATATTAGCACCCATTGCGTCTTTAGTATCAACAATTATTTCTACAAGAAGCATATCTCCCATTTTGTTTTGACTCTTGTCATGTATTTTCCTCACTTGCAAATCTTTAGCTATAACGGATCTGCTCTTTAAATTAGCTGCCTCTAGTATGTCATTCTTCTTAAACAGAACTTTTTTTTTCGCAGTATCTATAGAAATAGGCAATCCAACCACCTGGACTTGACCTATCATTAATGATTCGCCTACCTCTACTGTAAAACCTCCCTTGCTTTTCGCAATCTTAGCGGCCTTACTTGCTGCAGCAATTATAGATGGTTCTTCAGTAGCCATTGGAATAAGGTATTCTTTGCCATTTATTACAAAGTTCGTCGCAATACCAAGGGGTACTATTAACATCCCGATGACATTCTCTATCATTCGATTGACTTTGTCAAAGGTGAATGTAGACCAAGGATCCCGTATTATAACAATATCTTGCTCAGACAGATCTGTCGAATTTTTCAAATAGTTTAGACGTTCATTCTGATCCATTTGATAGAACTTCTTTTCTGATGTCAATATAATCTACTCTTGTCAAACTAAGGTTTTAAGATTCTTAAAATCTTGTCATTAGTTAACTCAATGCTCTGTCAATTTCCATTGCTAATAAGGCTTAATATATAAAGTAAGGCTTCTTTGCACTCATGGTACAAAAAGTCATATAATATGTTATTTTGTCTATAAATTCCAAATTTTTGTGAGGCAGGTAGAAAAATTATAAACCACGGATTTTTTTAGCTATATACGAGACGAACATTTGAATTATAATAGTCCATTTTTTCTTGTTGATTATGTTAATTCTGCATGTTCTGCTGACATCATACTTAACTATGTAATCTTCATACTATGATATATAGACATGGGAAATTTGATAATCTAAAAATTAGCTGCAGCGTTAGGGTTACTGCTGACATCCTCAAAAGAAGAAACAAGCATTGAATACATAATATCATAATACAGTCAAAAGTAAAATCCATAACTGGATCATAAAGATCCATATATAATCACATAATCGCTATTTGAAATTATTAAGTTAAGCATAGTTTGCTTTAATTGAAGATTTCGCGCCACACGCTTCACAGAGCAGAAATCCTAATTTCTTATTCTTCTCTGTTCTGGTATCTGGGCTGCCACAGACAGGACAGAGGACATAGTCTTTAACGTATCGCTCAATAAGTGTTCCAAAGGATGAAGGCTCTTTACGTCCAAGAAATATTACTCTCTCTCCAACAATATAGCCTGCAGAGGCAAGCTCCTTGTTAAGATAAAGTAGTAATTTCTCTGGGTCTCGTCTTAATGCCTTTGGAAACTCCATAAAATTCCTAAAAATGGTACGTTGTCCTACCCAAATAATTTGTGGAGTTGGAATTTCGAGTCTAGATGCTGCCTTTTTGGAAGTATTGCCAAGTTTATCCTGCAAGCGCTTTAGCAAACCTTCATATTCTGACTTTGCCTGACCACTCATAAACTGATAATTACGTTTCTGTTTAATGTTTGTTATGGCGAGAAAAATGAAATATTATAATTGGTTATTATATAATTTTTGGTTTTGAACTTTTAGGCGTTGTAAATGGAATTATTTCTCAGTCAGTAATTGAATGAGAATGATATGTTGCAGCTAGAGATGCTGTATACACCAATTTCGACCTATTTTTATACCAGGAATGTATTAAAATCTTAATGCGAAATAAACAGAACCTAAAATCAATTTCTGTCCTTGTACCGGTAGAAAAGGTAGAAGCCAGTATTTTAGAAATTGGTTTTTTATTAAACTGCACTGCTACAGTCGTCGCAGACGGTAAATTCTGGAAAAAGATGCTTTATGTCAAGGGTGAGGAAACAGTCAGTGTTTCTGAGGAAATTGGTGATACCTATCCAAAAGATCCGATCATTACAATTTGTGGATCTAAATATACCATTTCAAAAGTCACAAACGATGTGATAAATTAAATGCCACTTTACGAATGTAATGAGCATCAATTTATAGAGAACATTCGTAGATTGCTTGAAACATCAGAAAAATTTTTAGTAAATCGCAGGATTAGTTGTTACGATGATGCCAAATATGGTCCTGCTACTTTACCAGAGGAGGAATTTAAACAGTATGCAACAACAATATGTACTAGAAGAACATTCAAATCAACTGTTTTCTCTAAAGTTCCATTCATTGATGACTTTCATGCAAGGATTTATGATAAAGATGAAAATCTTCATGGATCGACTAGTTTGATGTTTCCAAGAATGTCGATCCCGTATTATAAAGTTGAGTATTCTGTAAGTGTTTGGGGTAGTACCTATTTTTTCACTTTTGATGCTCTGTTTAAACCCAATGTTGTAATCGAAAGACGAAGTGGTAAAAGGCTCGGTAAAGGAAAGCTTATTCATGTTCTAAAATATAATCCTCCAGATGAGCGCATTTTAACTATCAAACTACCTAAGGAGGTGACAGTTTTTGATGTCAGGAATATGATCAAAGTTATAGATTATTCCTCAAATTTTTGATATACTATGAGTTATGAGAATATAGAGTATCGGCTATAAGTCCTTATTCAATTGTATTTAATTCTTCAACTCTGCCTTAAGTCTAATGACTGTCTAGGAAATCAAATTATTCTCGATAGTCAATTTGGCTAGGAGGTAATTATGAATAAAAAGTACATATGACATATCCTTTGGAACGTCTCAAGAGACTAAATTAAGTCAACTAGATATCATTATTCGCTCCTCTCCTCTACTTTATCCACTTTATAAAAGAGACAAGGGCATTTTCAAATGGCAATGATGTCACATCTTTTACGTTGAATCCTAGTAATAACATTCTTCCTTCAAGTTTACTTCTTAACAATATAGGAAGATCATTTCCTTTGAAGGGTTGGAACAATTCAAAAAAATAATCTTGTTTATAATATGCAATATGCTGTGCAAAACAACTTGATAGAATTGTAGGGTCACCAGCTATTCGTTTGTCTATTTCAGATATGTCAAATGAAATATCATTCTGCGATTCTATAGAAATTTGCAAAGCTCTTTTAGTGTAATTTTCACGTGTGAAATTAGAATTCATCTTATTAGAATTGTAGTAAAATACCCTTATATCCCTAGATAATTGGTCAATTGTTCTTTTTGCTAGATCAGTTGCAGCCAAAATTTCCATTTGTCCATTTATACCGTAATTTTTACCAAATAGATAGAAAGTTGCCGTTATCTCGTCTTTTTTTATGAAGGGAAACTCTTGCTTACCAGCTATAAATTGCATAATCCTAATCGAAATATCTTCAGGCAGAAACATACCCATATATGAATCAGATATAACTACCAATTACTCTGATTCGGCAAT
>DASQWW010000092.1:0-2736 GCA_035640055.1 Nitrososphaeraceae archaeon
CAAAGAAGATATTCTATTTATAAGCGGCGATAGTGCATTTACTTTAATTTCAAAGCTAGGCTATCCTGTATTTGATTTCTACAAAGTTGAAAAGTTCCATATAAAAGCAGGACAACTACATCAACCCTTTAAATGGTTAATGAAATACCTTTTGTATTACAAAAGATGCAAGATAATCGCAGCGAATGTTCTCAAGAAATATGATAATCTAATAGTGAGTGATGAGGATTTTGCTTCCATTGCCATTGGTCAGAAAATGAACCGAAAGCGCATTATAATCACAGATATAACTGAGACTCATTTCACCAGCGGCCTTGCATCAGTATTTGAGAGGAAGATGAGTAAAACGATGCGTAAGATGATAGATAAATGTGATTACGTCATTATCCCCGATTTTGGTGATGACAAAGATAATATTGTTCATGTTGGACCTATCGTCAGAGAAGTTAGTGCAACTAAAGATGCTTTACGTAAAAAGTTAGGTTTTGATAAAAGGACAATTGTGGTTAGTGTTGGTGGAACAGATGCTGGAAAATACCTAATTGAAAAGTCATTAGAAGCATATAAAAAATTTGGAAAAAGGACAGAAACCGATCTTGTAATTGTTTCAGGTCCATCGATAAAATTGGCAGATTGCGCAGATTTCTATAACGCAGGCTTTGTGAGCAACTTACATGAATATATATATGCTTCAGATTTGGTAATTTCTCTCGCAGGAAAATCAACTATTGACGAAGCAATTGCATATGGTATACCGGGTATATTCATTCCAATAAAGAATCATTTTGAGCAGGAAGAGCGTGCAAACCGGCTCGGATACAAATATGAAGACATCTTCAGACTTCATACTCTTATTGAAGAGAAACTTAGCTTACATAGTGATGTAGTTGTGAATGCAAATGGTGCTGAAAAAGCTGCTAAATTAATTTCTAAACTGTTTTAAATATTCGTAATATAAAATGTCTGCGACATGATATTTCAATCTAGAAAGTAAAGCTTTGAAACAAAGCCTTTAAAAATATAATAACATATACTTAGCACTTTATCATCTGACAGCAGCTTTTGAAGATTCTAAACGGTATCCTTAATATATGTATGGAGATAAAAACACATTAATTACCATTACAATCAAGGTAGAGATATTCGGCTATTATATATCTCATAAGATGGAAAGAGAAAACGAATGGATATTAAAGAAATTTTCATATTGTCTTTTGATGCGCTCAGAGAAAGGAAAATCAGATCTATACTTACTATCTTAATGGTGACTGCAGGAAGCAGTTTATTGGTTGCAGTTAATAGTTTTGGTGCAGGATTCACCGAGTTTTTTAACAAACAGTTCAGTAATCTGGCACCGAACGTACTTTTCGTAACCAGTGCAAGGCAAGAAGAAGATGATGGTGGACCAGGAGGAGGAGCAGGTCCTCCAGCTGCACCAAAAATTACCTTAAATGCAGCAATCATAAACAGGATAAATTCACTTCCTTTTGTTAATGATATAATTCCTTCTTATCAAACTCAAATAACACTGCAGTCTCAAGGCAATTCTAAGAGCAATGCAGTTTTGTCTATTGATCCACAGAAATTATTGATCATTGCCCCAACTTTGGAATTTATAGGTGGCTCCACAATAAGACCTAATGATCCTTCTGCCATGATTGTAGCTGAGAATGTAGCCAATCCTCCTGGCGAAACAACACCCTTTATAGTATTAGGCCAAAGTGTCAGGGCAAAGTATTCTTTTGTGGATGACAAAACCGGCAAACAGAAAGAGGAATCAAAAAATTTTGTTGTCACAGGAATTATGAAATCAACTGGAAATCCCACTATCGACAACGCAGTTGTAATTAATGTAGCTTCTGGTGATTCTCTATTACAAAAAACAGGTAAGTTTGACTCATTATTTGTGGTTGCTCAATCAAGTCAATTTGTCGATATAGTAGAACAGGAAATCAGAGGCCTCTATGGTAACAATATAGGAGTTACAACGGTAAAAGCTATTTTGAAGACGGTAAAAGAATTTACCACTGGAATTAGGGTATTCCTTGTAAGTATTGCTATCATCTCACTAGTTGTGGGAGCTGTTGGAATCATCACAACACTTTATACATCAGTTATTGAGAGAACACGTGAGATCGGAACCCTGAAGGCCATTGGTGCACAGAACGGCGATATTCTTGCTCTCTTTTTAATTGAAGCACTACTAATAGGTATGTTCGGAGCAACGTTAGGATTATTAGCTGGTGTACTAGGAGGATATATATTAACTAGTATGCAACCAGGATCATCATCACCACGAATTACTCCAGTTTTCATAGCTATAGACATGGCCAGGGTATGGATAACTTCTGTAGGTCTCAGCATCCTAGCTGGTTCATTTCCTGCATGGAAAGCTTCACGGCTAATACCTATTCAGGCTCTTAGATCACAGTAATGCTCTAGAACATCTATATACTTGCATGAATGTAGACGCATTATAATCACAAAGCATATAATATATTAAAAACAATACGTATCCTAACACATTTGTATGAGAATATTCATCGATTACCAATAATATTATTAATTTAAGTAAAAAGCTATCTAACAGGAAGGAAGATATATACACCAAACATTTATCTATCAAATATAATACAAAATTAAAAATTGCTAGATAGAAAGAAGGAGTCTAAAATTCCAAATGAAATAAAGTATATCATAATTATTGTTATCATTGGAATTGCAATTTTTTGGCTT
>DASQWW010000093.1:0-2260 GCA_035640055.1 Nitrososphaeraceae archaeon
AAGTCAATTTATACTAGCTTCCCTAGAGACGATGCCATAAACAGGTCGTTTTTCTAAAATTAGGACCTTTATTAGGTACTATACCGTACCTTATCACTCCTCATGTGGTTTGTCTACTTGATAATAACTAACCGCTATCAACAGCATCTGTTGCAATATTTCTGCAGGCATAATACTTCTAAAGGAAGTAAAATAATGTGGAGTGAAAGGCAGGACTATTGAGTCTATTTCCAAATAAAGACAATATTCTAACCGGAGAAATAGAATCATGGAAAGGCTTTGAAGATGCCTTAAGAACACAAGAGGATAGAGTACTATTCAAAAGGATGTTAAATGATTGCTACAAATATTCTACTGCAATTAATGCTAAAGGTGAGCTATTTCCAACTGAAGCAGTACTTATGTCTCTAATATTTCAGCAACAGAAAATGATTGATTGGTTAATTGTTCAGATTTCTTGGTTTAAAAGATCAGATAATAGTAGGAGTAAGAAGAAGGAAAGTCAGTAGCAGTAGTAATTATCTATGATGGTAACTGGTTGGTTATTTGATGCATATCCTCTTGGCAATAAAATGATTTTTTGGATAAGACAAGAGAATGGAGATATTATCAGACTAGAGGATGATAGTTGGAGTCATTCAATTTACATTGCAGCAGACTATTATTATGATAAATCAGACCTCAAGTCAATTCTGGTAAAAGAAAACCAAGAAGAAGACATTAGTTGTCTTATTAAAGACTATGAATTTGTATCTAAATATGAGAAAATTACAGACAGCTTAGACACTGAGGTTCTTAAAATAACATTATCAGATTCTAGAAAGGCATTAACATTAGCAAAAAAGATTGAGAAGCTAGACAATTTTGGAAAGTTTCGGTTATATAATGTAGATTTATTGCCTCAACAATCGTACTTTTATGAACATGATATTTTTCCACTTGCCTTTTGTGAGGTTCAAAAAAGTAATAGTAGTAACAGCCGGCAAGGAGAAGAAGCAGCAGTAGGAAAACTCATGTGGGTCAACAAAGATGATGTCTGGTCAACAGACTATTGTCTTCCTGAATTTAAGATTGTACATATTAAAGTCAATATAAAAAAGGAACAAAAGCTTCCTAGATACTCGGATAGAATCCAATCATTGTCAGTAAAGCAAGAGGAATGGGAGCATAGTGCATTTGAAATTTACAATGAATCAGAATATGATATTATCAAAGCACTTGAAAGAGAAGTTGCAAGAGTTAATCCAGATTTTATATTTACTGAAGATGGTGACTCATTTACATTTCCCTATCTAATTCATAGAGCAGAGGTAAATGATACAAACTTAACTTTAAGTAGAGAACAACTACCATTAAAGAGGTCTGTTATAAAAGAAGGCACTTCGTATTTTTCATATGGACGAGTATACTTTAAACCGACTACTGTCAAGTTACATGGAAGAATACATTTAGATAAATCTAACTCATTTGTATGGAATGAATCTGGATTACACGGACTATATGAAATAGCTAGAATTTGTCGTATGCCTCTTCATACCGCATCCAGAGCTTCGATAGGAAAGTGCTTGAGTAGCTTGCAGTTTTACTATGCCACAAAAAAAGGAATTCTTATACCATGGAAGCCTACAGTTGCAGAGCACCTCAAATCGATGCAAGAATTACTTATAGCAGATAGAGGTGGATTTATCTTTGAACCTGAAATAGTAGGAGTACATGAAAATATAGCTGAATTGGATTTTGTTTCATTATATCCAAATATCATGTTACAAAAAAATTTATCAGCTGAAACTATACTATGTGATTGTTGCCCAAACTCTAAGACAAGAGTACCTGAATTAGAGTATAATATATGTGAGAAAAGAACTGGAATTGTTCCAATATCCCTTGACATTGTGTTACAAAAGCGTGCAAAATATAAGCAGTTATTATTATTAAAAACTCCCAAAGAACTAAAGACAATTTATGATGCTAGGCAGAACTCCTTAAAGTGGATATTGGTAACATCATTTGGTTACTTAGGATTCAATAATGCAAAATTTGGAAGAATTGATGCTCATATAGCAGTATGTGCTTTTGCAAGGAAAATTTTATTACAAGCAGCAAAAATAGCTGAAAGACATGGGTTCAGAGTTTTACATGGAATTGTAGATTCATTATGGATAAAGAAGAATGAGAAAGAGAATAGTAGTAATAATAATAGTCCAATAACCAGTAATAATGACAATAACTACTATGACGATTATCTAACACTAAAAAATTC
>DASQWW010000094.1:0-4791 GCA_035640055.1 Nitrososphaeraceae archaeon
AAGTATCAAACTTTTTTTATTTTAGCTGATCCTCTTTACTGGGATGTATTATTATTAATATTATTGTTATTATTTCCTTTAATTTTATCTAATTATCTTTTTTTTGTTTTTCTGGAGGATATTCACCGTAAATCGCTGTGATCATAGTAGTATTAGTACTTGAACACTTCTTGCATATTGAACCACTACTACTACTATTTTTGTAAATGTAATCACCATCTTCAAAACTCCTTCTGTTCTTTTCGCCACAATTCTTACATGTTTCTTCAGTATAAATGGTTGGAGCTACTTCCTTTTTCTTCCTTCCCCAAAACAAAAACAACTATTGTGCAACTCCTAATGTATTTCCAACACCTATAATTAGAACCGACTGTCCTTCTAAAGTCTTATCTTCAATCAAAGCAAATACAGTATTAATTACCTTATCAAATGAATCTGAAATCTCTTTTCGCATTACCGTAATTGCATCTTGAATTGACTCTTTTATTATGACTGCATAAACAGGAATATTGAATCTTGTTGCAACTTCTTCGATCTGATACCTTTCAACTCCAATACCTCCCATAGCAGCCCCAATACCTTCAGCTACAGCACCTGTTTTTTCACCCTCCAGTTTCAATGCTGCATCTATCATTATGATAGTATCGATTTTTATACCCATCTCTCCGACTAACTGTTGAACTGCCTCTCCTGGTCTACCTACTGCGCCACCAGGCCCTTCTGCCTTGAGCAGGTACAATCTTCTGCCCATATATTCGTCTTTACCATATACAGTTTCCCTTGTGATTACTTTCTTTTCTTTACTAAGCATCATTTTTCCAACAACCATTGGACCAATACTGTCTCCGATTGGTTGACCCTTCTTAAATGCACCTATTGCATTCTGCAATGCTTCTGCCTCTTGTAACAAGATTGGCATTACCATTTGCAATTGTACAAGTACAAACATACTTGTAGTGCGTTTACCCATGAGGTAAAAATGTCTTACAATCTTGTAAATCATATTGAGAGCCGTTGCTGCCTCTATCATGTTTTCTATACGGGAAGCCTCCAATTCACTCATTTGTCCTCCAGTAGCCATCCTTTTTATTTCACTTCTGACCCTCTCATCTCTCGTCCTCATTATGTGGTCAAGCTTTCTAATGATCCCATTTGGATCAAGATCAACAGGCATAATTGTAAAATACTCTAGAAATTTGTCGATCCTTTCACTTGGATCCGGGGAAGAAGAAGAAGAAGCAATAGGAGAAGGAGACTTGATCGATGTTTTAAGATAATCTATTGCTTCTCTCCTAGCTGTTTCTTTCATAGTCTTTAGTTTTGCCAATGATTTTGAAATATCACCCATTATCATCAACGATTGAAATTTCTGACCATAAATCATCAAAAAGATGATAGGCGCAAACCAGAGAATATATGCTAGAGGATTGCTTGTATCAGAAGAACCTCCTGGTCCAAGAAGTTGGAGAGGTGAGAAAATAATACCCATATTTCGAAGTGATCCAAATTGAATGGATTTTTAAACACAATTAAAGGTTACTTTAGACGCGCTCTTTCCAGATCATAACCAGTTATGTTCCAATCCTAAACGTTACATAACAATCAAATAATAATAATAGTAATAACAATAAAAGCAACTAAAAACATCCTCTAATATCCACATAAATGTGATATTACAGAGAACAGTGTTGACTTTCTTTAGGGCTTCGCTATTGCTACTGCTTTAGCACCTAAGTCAAAAAATGGAAGTTAAGAAGTTATTCTATTCTGGAGCTGATTTTATTTATCTTAAATGAAACTCCTTGCTCATAAAGACCTTTAGAGATACTTCGTCCAAGACCATCTTCTACAGCTCTTATCCTCTTCTTATCCTCAATAATATCAAGCGGTACATCAACTTCAATCTCTATTTCCAATTTCATCTTCCTAGAATTGACCAATCTAAATAATACATTTCCTAGATCAGACCTATCAACTTTATTGCGAGATCTACCAAAAAAGATTGTATGATTTAGACAATCATCATCAATAGTATACTTTAGGTTTAGATTTGCTATTGAATGACCTTCTTACCTGGGTTCATAATGAATTTAGGGTCAAATAATTTTTTCACCTTTCGGAAAAGTGAAAAGATCTCTTGGCCATACAAAGATTCTACATACTTTGCTCTAGCCAAACCGTCTCCATGCTCACCTGTAATGGTTCCGCCAGCCCTTATCACTCTTTTGAAGACCTTATGTGCAAGACCTTCTATTAATTTAATTTCGGTTTGAGAATTTATATCAATTAATGGTCGGGTATGTAAATTTCCATTTCCTGCATGACCATACATAACATAGTCTAATTTGTTATCATTATACATTTGTAACAGGTAACGGATATGATCATATAATAAATTAGGAGTAACTACTGTGTCTTCTATTAATCCAATGGGTTTCCTGGTTCCAAACGTTAATTTCATTATACGATTTAATGCACCTTTTCTTGCTCCCCATATTAGTGTCATGCTCTGTTCATCAGTTACACTCTCAAGTATAGCACATTTGCTGGATAATCTATCTTTACAATCAGTAAGTTTTTTATCTACCCCAATAAGCCTATCTTCTGCAAATTCTACAAATAGTAAACAACCTCCATTAGAAGCAAGGCGTTGAGGGGTGTTCCCTCCTTCCCCATCTCCTCTTTCTTGATGAATAACCGTATTGTCAAGCATTTCAAGAGCAACAGGAGAAAATTGTAAAATAAGTGGAATAACAGACATTGCTGATAATAAATCTTCAAAGCCTAGTATTAGTAAGCATCGGTACAATGGAATATCTAGAATTTTCAGTTTTGCAGAAGTTATAATTCCTAAGGTTCCTTCAGAAGCAGCAAATATTTTTTGAGGATGAAAGTTTTGGTCATCATCGATTATCGCATCAAGACGATAACCACACGAATTTTTGCTCACTTTTGGATACCGTTGTTGAATTAGACTTACATAAGGGGATAGTAATCTTAACAAATTTGCTATCTTGTCATCTTGAAATTTACTAGTATTATTATTATTAGAATATACAAATCCAACGCTGCCATCAGAATAAACAACATTAATTTCTTGAAGAAAGTCTATCGTACTGCCGTAGCCTAGACAGTGTGCTCCACTTGAATTATTTGCAATCATTCCTCCAATAGTACAGTAGTTACTACTTGCAGGGTCAGGAGGAAGAAACTTTCCTTTCTTTTTTAGTTCTTTATCTACTACACCTTTGACTAACCCAGGCTGTACTATGATATAATCAGCTCCGATTTCGATAATCTTGTTCATATATTTTGTAAAATCAATAACAATATTATTAGAAAGAGATTGTCCTAGAAGACCTGTTCCTGCTCCCCTTGCTGTTATAGATACATTTTTTGAAAAACCATGTTGACATATTTTTTGAATATCGTATTCATCCATAGGACACACGATTACTGATGGTCTTATAGTATAATGGCTTGCATCAACGGAATAAATATCTCTACTCCAACTGTCAGAAAGAATTTCTCCCTTCGCAATGCGCCTTAATTCTTCAGCGAGTAGAACCTCCATCTTCTAATATGGTTACATATCATTCACTAGAGTATTTATATCAATGGACCATTTTTGGTATTACTCACACAAATTTGCATAAACAAAAGGAGCATGATGATGATAGATTAGTCAAAAGCAACTAGTTCCAAATTATTTTTAAAATAAAATAACAAAGTATTATAACAAATTTACTACATCAGTTGATAGGATAATAATTTTTGAATTAATGAAAAAATTATAAATCTATCAAGCTTTTTTGGCATTAATGAATAGAAAAGAAAGACAGACAAATTACGTAATAGTGTATGGAATTGTTATTTCAGCCATCTTTGTAGCGTCATTATTATTACTTGCTAGTAATATAAACAGCCAATTTCAGCCCACCAAAGTACTAGCAGTTAACAACATCGATAATGCAACAGGAGGAGGAGGAGGAAAAGGACAAAGAGAAGCAACAGCAACTAACCAAACTGCTACTACTACTACTACTACAGGAAGTAATGATACAACAGGCGGTATGACAAATGAAACAAATATAACCACTAATACAACATCAACAATAACAACTTCCAAGAACAAGGTATCAATTGTAGAAGACGGTTCAGAGATGGGCGATAACGCATTTGACCCAAATCCAATTAACATCAAAGTTGGAGATACAGTAACTTGGATAAATGATGACGTTGCAACGCATACCGTAACATCTGATTCTGGTTCTGACGAAGACAATAATACAAAGAGCACTAATGGAGAAACATTTGATTCTGGATTCCTAAGTCAAGGACAGACTTTTGAGCATACATTCAAAAAAGCTGGAAATTACGGGTACTTCTGTACATTACATCCTTCAATGACAGGAGAAGTCAAAGTAAATAAAGGTTAATTATTATTATTTTCTTTTTTTCTTTCTTACTTTTGACTATAATAAAAGACCAAAGTTATTGTTGCGATAAAAAAATACTTTTATACATTATATGATGAAATTGCAAATGAAGAAAAAAGATTGGGTATAGACAATAATAGCATCATTATCATTTCTATTAGAGATACGCGTATTATTTTCCAATAATAATAGTAATAATTCGAATTATATGTATCGGAAGTAGACTTGCTTAAAAAATTTACTATCCTCTATAGCCATACAGGCTATTTTATTCTAAATACTTTTTCTTTTCTAGAAAAAATCTACTTTGGGTAGTGAACAGTAAAGTAATTTAGCAAGTCTTGTTTCATCT
>DASQWW010000095.1:0-11192 GCA_035640055.1 Nitrososphaeraceae archaeon
ATGCAGCCAATCTTTTAGCTCTTCGTGGCTTGGCTTAGCATCATGCTTACCAGCTAAATGTAGATGTAGAAGAACATAGTTAACTTGGTTTAGTAACGGTTTGTTTGCTTCATCACCTTTACGGGTTTTCTGCTTAAGATCCTCGGGAACAGTTTTCCACCAATCATCGAATGTCCTAACCATAGGACCAAAGTTACAATAGAACTTAATAAGCGTTTTGGGTCCTCTCAACGGTGTTATATTATTGACGATACATAATATGTGATATATGGAGGACAGTTACCATGGCAATGGTAGTAGAAGTCCATAAAATTTATGATAGAATTGTGATGAAAATATATAATAAGCTAATTGTTGGAGAATTTCTATTCAGAAGAAACAACAGAGAAGAAAAAGAAGAAAAGAAAGATATGCCATTCACAATCGAAGAATTGCAAAAAGCATACCTAGCATATCAGCAATTTAAAGCTCAGAATCGTCAGCCACATCATGAACGTTATATCTTCCCTTTTTTTGCTGGTTCCTATTTCGCCTACCGCAAAGTTGATGTAATGCGAATAGTAGCTGTTGCAAAATCAATTTCAGATCACCCCAACTATATCGACATTGGGTGCGGGTATGGCGATTTTTTGAAAAAGGTAAGAGAATTTATTCCAGATGCAATAGGCATTGAAAAGGAGGTAGGTATTTTCTATGCTTTTCAAAAACCAAGGCCAGAGTATATTTATTCAAGCGCTATAGAGTGGTGGTTAGGGGAGGAGAAAAAAAAATTTGATGTAGCCTTTGTAGGATGGATGGAACCTGGAGTAGATTTTCGTGGGTATGTGGCACAATCAGCTAAGTGTGTTATTACAACATTTGATGCCGGCGGCCAGTGTGGAATAAACGGAGGATGTGAATATGACGAATTTGGATTTAGGAGAATAGCTTGGTGGAGAACACCATCTTGGATAGATGTCAATAGCGAATTGATGAATAAATTCTATACACCTTCATTGACAAATGACGAAAAAAAGAAACAAGAACTAATGAAACTACGTACTGCTCATAACTTTTGGTATATCTATACAAAACCCGAAATATCCTATGAGGCCATCGCAAGTTTAAAGTGGTGGATAGAAAAAAGGGAAGAAGAATTATTTACTAAAGAAATGTTTGATTTTGAATTAGTTCTTGACGAATGCGGATTTCATTATAAAGAGGAACTTCCAGCACTATTAAACAACAAAGAATTATGGGAAGTAAGGTTTGACTGAAAGATTGCTTTAAATTGAAAGTTATGATATCTCTGAAAAATTCTCATAACATAATAATAATAATAATAAACTTAATTTTAGGTTGCTTTTTAATCTGCCGGAGAATTTTTAATAATGTTATATTGGTATCAAAATGATAATAATATTAGCATGATTTTTTGATATAAGACTAGTAATCACAATACCAAAGAAATGTTTTAAATCCCTTCTTCCCTGTTCTTCAAAAGACCCTTACTTTAATAGAGTGTCGTAATAGTAAAGTTATAAAGTAATCGAAAATATATAAAGTGTTAACAATTACCAATCTGAGCATACCATTATACTATTAACAAGGAAAAAGAAGATCGTATTTTTATCTCCTTCTATTTCTTCATATTTATATACACGCTACTATACCAAATTACTTCCTTGTAACTTGTTGTTATCTCCTATGGTAGCAGTATTTTCTTCTCCTCCTCTTCCTCCTCGAAGTGCGGTTTTAGGATTAATCTTTATTGTATAAACACGGCGGGCTTCAATCACATTTATTTGCTCTTTCAGCAGTTTTTTTAATCCTGACATTAATTCTTCTTGTTTCTCATATGGCTGTAGACGGGACACAGACATTACTGCATTGAAATTATCAATAATGTTTCTTGCCTTTTCAAAAAGTTGTTCACTTCTTTTTTTAGGAGTTGTCTGGAACGCTTCTAGGAATGTAGCTTCTTCAGCTCTTTCAAAATCCTCTGCCTCTGCCTCTTTTGCTCTCAGCTCGTCTTCTTGTGTAAGATATTGTCCTGGCGGACCGGTTGATTCTGATGGTGATGACATACTTCTATTGATACACGCAATTCATTAATAAGGATACTCAACATACAATAAGTCTAGAATTAAATGTATCATATCTATTGAAGTGGTTCTTCGAAATCTTCGGTAAATAAGTTATTAATGATACTTATTAGCTCGTTGCTAGGTAATAGGAATAAAAAGACTAAAATGTCTATTTTAATGGAACAGAATTATTAATGCAGCAGAGAGAGGTTGTACGGTCACAAAGTCGTCTTGGACCCTATAAACACATACCCCTCTGCTATCCATTTGTAAAATGGGCTGGAGGAAAAACACAATTACTACCCATGGTGGATAAACATATTCCCCCAACATTCAACCGGTATTTTGAGCCTTTTTTGGGAGGAGGTGCACTGTTCTTCCATCTCTCTGCAAAGAACCTTGAGTTCATTTCTTATCTTTCAGACATAAATGAAGATTTAATCAATGCGTATAAAGTTGTGAAAGATAAAGTAGATGACCTTATTGGACTTTTAAAGCATCATGAGACAGAATATAAGAAATCACCCCATGAATATTATTATCAGTTAAGAGCCAATATTAAGCCATTGAGCGATGTTGAAAGTGCGGCAAGATTCATTGCATTAAATAAGACGTGTTATAATGGTCTTTATCGTGTAAATAGCAAAGGGGTGTTTAATGTGCCTATGGGAAGATACAAGGACCCACTCATTTGCGACAGTAATAACCTGCCTAAGGTAAGTACTGCTTTGAGAGAGTCAAAGGCGAAGATACGGATGAGCAATTACAAAAATATACTACTTGAAAAGGCAGAAGAAGACGATTTCATATATTTAGACCCACCGTATAATCCTGTAAGCAATACTGCTTATTTTACACGATATACAGATACTGCCTTTAAAAATGAAGACCAAGAAGAACTTGCAGATGTTTTTAGAATACTGAATGAGAGAAAATGCAAGATACTGCTAAGTAATTCAGATACTCATTTTATTAGAAGTCTCTATAAAGATTTTGCTAAATATATGAAAGAAGTGGATGTAATAAGGGCTATTAACAGCGTAGCCTCAAAACGTATAGGCCATAGAGAATTACTCATACGAAACTATCAATAATGATAATACAGTAATAGTTGTCTCCAGAAAGTCTTGACAAGAGAGCAAGCGCAAAATCGAAAAATGGAATGACATTGTTAACCAATTAAAACTAGACATTTCAAAACCTGTAAATATATTACTGCAAAACAAATCAAACAAATTTGGAATGAAGAGCCAAGGCTGATGGCTAAATTTGACACAATCGAAAAACTACCTACAGTCTTCAAACAAAACAACTTGTTTCTTTACCTATAAGCAGGAAAGATATGCTATTGTGAAAAGTACAGGATACCATAAACTTGAGCCAATAATAGGAAAGCCAATTACATATTCTACATCAATACAAGTTCCATCATCTGTACTTGATATTGAAAATTAGAATGCTTATTTGGAATATGCAAATTCGTGTGGATTTCTCGAAAAAATTATAGCAACTAAGGTAACGAAGGTGACATCAATTTATGTTTATAAGAACGTCAAACCAGACAATAGCAAGGCAAATATACCGCAAGCAGATGATTTTAATAAAATCATTCAGTTTCCATTCTGAGTCTTCCAAGGCTATAACACTTCTAAAAAAATGATAGATGCATTTGGTTTTGTCCTTCATTAAAGGTCATACTATAGACAAGCAGCAGAGATTTTAGGTTTAATATCAAAGGACAATAACAGGTACAAACTTACATATAGAGGAGAAAAATTTCTCAAACTTACTCCAGAAAAGAGATCGAATTTCATCTGTATGTTGCTACTCGAATTCCCTATAGTGAATGAAGTATTCATAGACATTTCAAGTGACCGTAATAAAGTTGTGTCAAAACAAGACATTATGGAATTATTAAGAAAGAAATCTCATTTGACGGGATCTACACTTGAAAGACGTGCTAAAACTATTAGGATATGGTTTAAGTGGATTAGGAATAATTTAGGATTCTTAGAAGTAGATGATGCTGACAATATCAGAATAGATAGACAAACAAGGTTGGTATAACCACTAAAATGAATTAGATCTAATTTTTATTAAAGTAAATATATTGATGACTTACTATAAACAAACAGTGAATAATAGCAACAATAACGCGGCTCTCGGCCAATTGGAGATTCAGATATTAAAATCCATAAAGAGCAAATCTAAGACAGAAAAGAAAATCGCCAAGCAAGTTGCACTTAATACTTCAGTTGTTTCCCAATTAATTACTTCTCTGATGTTAAAAGGGTTTATAGAAAGGACAAGAAAGCGAAGACTGTTATTTTCATCTACAGAATACTTCTCAGCTACGATAGAAGGAGTTATGGCACTAGAAATGACCATGGGCAGTAGTAATATTTTTTCATGGAATCACATAATATCTATACTGAAAGAAGATGGGGAAAGAATGATACTTGGACTCACAAATAAATCCTTAGCCTTAAGACTGACATTTGAAGCTATAAAGACAACATACAAATTAGCAAAATTTACTTTAAGATAAAGGAGAAGAACTCAAGATCAAATACATATACATGACGACTATGGCAGCTGCTTCACAAATATAGAAATAATTCTTCTACCTTATTTCTATATTAAAAATGACAGTAGCTTTAGAATATTTTTTATTGCTGCCGTTCTTTTCTAAAATGATATGAACATAGGATATAATGTAGAAACTTTTATTGCAGGTATTGATATATAATCTTCAGTGATCCCATTTTCTTCTTCCTCATTACTAATGATTTTCTTTTCATTGGTTAATGGGGCGTCCTCTTCTTCCTCCTCTTCTCCACCTTCGCCCTCTGATTTCATAGTTCAAGACTTTGCAGTAATTATGATAGTAGCAGCCGTCATGCTTGTTATTACTTACAAGTTAAAGCAGCCTATGGTGATTGGCTACATCCTGGCAGGTATGATAATTGGCCCACATACTCCGCCATTTAGTTTAATACGTGATGTCAACACTGTAAATGTGTTTGCAGAGCTAGGGATCATAATGTTACTCTTTGTCATTGGCACTGAATTTCCTATAGCTAAACTCAGATCAGTAGGTAGAATTTCTATTATAGTAGCATTAACCGAATCTATAGGAACCTTGTTAATTGTGCTCTTTATTGCTCAAGCATTAGGATTTTCATTTTTTGATTCTGCCTTCCTTGGGTTAGCTATGTCCATCACAAGCACAGTAGTGACAGTCAGAATCCTTGAAGAACTTGATATGATTAGAGACAAATCATCTATTCTTCTACTTGGAATATCTATTGTTGAAGATATCGTGGCCATTAGTACTCTTGCTATTCTTCAATCTATAGCCGCAAACGGTGGTGAAGTATCTATTCTACAAATTTCAATTTCAATAGGTATTGCTGCGGCATTTATTGGAGGTATATTAATTATAGGGTCAAAATTCTTACCAAATATAATAGACAAGATTGGAAAGACTAACGACTATGCATTACTTCTAATTGTGATTCTTGGATTGGCTTTTGGACTGTCGTTTGTAGCCAAAGGACTTGGATTATCTGTTGCAACAGGGGCCTTTTTAGCCGGTGTATTAGTTGCTGAATCAAAAACTGCTGCCATCGCCAAAGTTATAACTGTTCCTTTAAGAGATGTGTTTGCGGCATTATTCTTCATATCAATAGGTGCACTGATGGATGTATCCCGCATACCATTGTTTATTGTACCAGCAATCGTGCTTATATTAACTTCATTTGCTTCAAAGTTGTTGATAATTACTACTATCTTGGTCAAGGCAAACTACGATAGTGTTACAGCATTAAGAACAGGTCTTGGGATGTCATCAGCGAGAGGAGAATTGTCTTTGGTTGTTATTAAAGGCGGTCAAGATGTAGGCGCCATCACATCATCCATATTTCCAATAGTAGGTGTAGTAACTATTGTCACAACCTTTATGACCCCATATATTCTTGGATTTGGAAGCAAACTCAAAAGTTCATCCTCTACTATTGATAATGGGTCAGGGAAAGAAAACATATAATATAATTTTTTGCGACATATACATATTGAGCTAATAAAATACATCGCGACTTAAATGTGGATCTGTAATATACAAGTTTAAAGATTTTGAAAAAATAATAAGGATAAGGTCAACTTTTACTATATGGATAAGAAATCGATAGGTAAAATATTAATTGTTATTGGACTAACATTAGCTGTAATGGGATTAATATTTGCTGCACAAAGTAAATCAGCATTAGGTCCAGAAGCTTCATTTATGTATAACAATCCTAGCTGGACCGTTAATGGAATTATCATTACTGGAATAGGGGTATTCATATTGGCTTCTGGCGTGATGATTATATGGGCCATAAAAAAATAAAAAAAATTGAAACTTTTGTCAATATCATAATCATCAATAATAAAACATTCGATCATTTTCCACTTTTCTCTTGATTTTTCTCAAGCTTATCTTTACGATAATACATATCCTGTATCTAGAGAAAATAAGTAGACAAGCACAGCTATGTTCAAAAGGCCTTTTAACATACATATTCTACAAACCGATGGCAAGTGCTAATAATTTTGCAGTTGAACAAGGGAAAGCAGAGAAGGCTATTGAATGGATGAATTCATATGCAAAGAAAAATAATAAAAAGTTTGAAGCAAAGCTGGAGGGATATGTCTTGTCAACAGTAAACTTTGGCAACTTTGAAATGATATCTTGGAAAGGTGACTGGTCTGCTGCTCGTAATATTATACTAAGAGCAAGCACCAAGTTAAACATGAAAGTAATAGAAGCAGGTTATCACAAAAAAGGCAATCTTATTTTATCACTAGTTGGAATTAGCAGTGAATTTGCCAAGGTGTATCGAAGTGGTGGTCTTATCGGAAACATGGAATTAGGATCAAAATCGGGTAGATGGGTAGCAAAATTTGAGAAACTAGCTTAATAAATATATACATAAAAAGAAATGATAGCTAAGGAAACTGGCAACGAAGATGTCATAAAAAACAACAATGATATATTCTAAAAGCCAAATTATGGGGAGATACGAAGGTATATTTTAGGTTCAAAAGAAAGATAGTAATTTAACAGAAGATGAAACGTTAAAGAAGAATTGTTTAATTTTTGCTACCTCTTTCAGTTGTGATATTGGGATAATCTTTTGTTGGTAGTATATAATATAATAAAAATGACAAGTTGACCTGTATTATATATACATTATAATTTTGACTTTTTTGCTATAATATTTCATTAAAGGAAAGCTTTACACACAATGTATTACATAAATAAAAGATAATGGCCGCAGCAGCAGCATCTGGCTCCTCTTCTTCTACTATTTCAGGCGATTCTTTGGAAAAAATTGCATCTGAGGTTATGGGCTGTCCCCTTTGTAAGCTTTCGGCAACTAGAAAAAATGCTGTACCTGGTGAGGGGCAGCTTTCGGCAAAAATAATGTTTATTGGAGAAGCACCGGGCAAAAATGAAGATGATCAGGGTAAGCCCTTTGTTGGGGCAGCAGGAAAGATTTTAGATCAATCACTAAAAAAAGCAGGAATTGACAGAGCACAGGTATTCATAACGAATGTAGTAAAATGCAAGCCACCAAATAATAGAATACCAAAAGATGAAGAAAAAGAAGCATGCCGTCCTTATCTCGATAGACAAATCTCTCTTATTGTACCTAAAATCATTTGCATATTAGGAGGCACTGCATATCTCTCACTGCTAGGAGGCAAATCAATAACAGCAAATAGAGGAAAAATAATAAAAAAGGATGGGCAAAGATACTTCCTTACAATCCATCCCGCTGCTGCAATTTATAATAGAAATTTACGCTCAAAACTAGAAGAGGATCTTATAAAATTATCACACGAAATCAAGGCTATAGATGAGCACGATAAAACTTCATTGGATGAGTACATATAGAATAATTAAGTTGAAAAAAGCGATCATATATTACTACTTGTAAGAATTATATATATATAGAATAAGGAAACCGTATGAGAAAAAGACCATTCCTATTTTTTGACCTTGGACAAACACTGATAAATGAATAGGACTTCATTAGTTACTTTGATCAGAAATTCTTAGAATTGTTAAACGGTTTTGGAGCAAGAATTGTTATGAAAAATTATCTAGCAATCAAAGACAATATCATTAAATGCCGTAAGATAGGCCACGGGTAGTACTGAAGAACTAATTATTGAAGTTTGTAAATTGATATATCCACCTGGTTATAACAAAAGTATTGCCAATAGGTTATCCTGAAATTAAAGAAGAAACCTGATTCATTTTTTGATTATGCTGAACAAACAATAAGATTACTCTTAAAGTAACACAACCTTGGAATAATAGCTAATCAATCAATAGATATCATAAATTTACTGGAACATTCCAATATGTATCAATTCTTTAAAGTTATTGTGATTTCTTCAGAAGTTAAAATGAAAAAACCTGATCCAAAAATGTTTGTCTTAGCAATGAACCGTGCGGCCGTGCATAGCCCGGAGATTGTGTTATGTTGGTGATAGACTTAATACAGATATTAGTCCGGCAAATAAATTTGAAATGAAAACTATTAGGACTATTAATTCACTTTTCAAGTTACAAGAGCCAATTACTAAATTTGAGTAGCCAAACTATACGGTTACAAGCTTAAGTGGAATTCCAAATATCTTAGAGAATTTTAATAATTATCATATTAGATATTATGACTGCAAAGCTTTACATCACCTAAATGATCATAAGGAAGAAAATCCCCTAGTGTAACTCTTTGTTGCTGTCTAGGTATATATGTATCTTCTTTTTCTCTCTAAATTATCATACAATTCTTCTATCATTTGCTATACTCACTATTATAACATAAAGTTCTAATTAGTTGTTTGTAGTCAATATCAGCTACGTCTCCATGGCGATACTTTTCAAACCAAAAATTGGAACTTGGGAATTGACAGATCTTGTTAAGGATCCGACTGGAAATGAATTTCAACGATTCTTAGAATCTATTGAAAAAGATGTAAAGCAAATCGAAAATAGACGCAAGGATCTTCATGACAATATTTCTACAGCAGATTTTGAAAATCTGCTCCATTCGATTGAAGATATAACAGAAAAGATCAGTATAGCTATTGGTTATGCTCACTTGAGGTACTCTGCTAACACAGCTTCAAATGAAGCAGCTTCCCTTTTAACCAAAATGGAAATGTTGGGATCAGAAACTACAAATAGGTTACTCTTCTTTGACTTATGGTTTAAGAAGGAAATTGATGAAGATAATGCACAACGTTTGATAGAATCAGTGCCTTACGACTATAGAGAATATCTTAAACATAAACGGCTACTTGCAAAACATACCCTAACTGAACCTGAGGAGAAAATTATTAGTACTCTAGAAGTTACAGGGACAAGTGCTCTTGTCAAAGTCTACGATAGAATGACAAGCGGTTTTGAATTTGTCATGACCCTTAAAAAGGGTAAGAAAAAGTCAATCAAGAAAACGTTTTCCAATAAAGAAAAAATGCTCTCCCTTATACGTAGTACGAGGTCAGAGGAAAGAGAAGCTGCATACAAGTCGCTCTGGCAAGTGTACAAAAAAAATAGTGGAGTATTAGGCGAAATTTACCGAAATCGTGTGATTCAATGGCGTGATGAATACGTATCCATGCGTGGGTACAAATCACCTATTTCAGTCAGAAATATTTCCAATAACTTAGATGATACAACAGTAGAGACTTTGCTTAATGTATGTAGACGAAACTCGGTAGCTTTTCAGGACTATTTTAAAGAAAAAGCAAAGATGATCGGTGTTAAAAAACTACAGAGATATCATCTATATGCTCCTTTGTCACTAAAAATAACTAAACAGAAAAAGTTTGCTTATAATAAGGCTGTTGATATTGTTATAAAAACTTTTGAAGATTTCGATCCACGATTCAGAGAATTTGCAGAAAGAGTTTTCAATGAACAGCATATAGATTCTGAAATTAGAAAAAATAAACAAGGCGGTGCTTTCTGTTCTACAATATCACCTAAAAGAACTCCGTATATACTATTAAATTTCGACGGAAAGTCCAGAGATGTCTCTACAATGGCACATGAGTTTGGTCATGCTATACATAGTATGGCAGCTTCTGATAAACCGATAATGATATCAGATGCTCCTCTTCCACTAGCTGAGACTGCATCTGTATTTGCAGAAATGCTACTAAATGACACATTATCTAAAAGAATAACAAGCAAAGAACGCAAGATGCTACTGGCAGAACAAATAGATGATTTATATGCTACGATAATGCGACAAGCATACTTTACTCTTTTTGAAATTGATGCGCATAGTACTATTGTAGAACAGAATGCAACAATAGACGAAGTTTCTGAATTATACTTAAACAATTTGAATGAACAGTTTGGTAATTCGGTAACTATATCCAACGATTTTCAGTGGGAATGGATTTACATTCCACATTTTTATCATACTCCATTCTACTGCTATGCATATTCATTTGGAAACTTGCTAGTCGTATCATTATACAGGCAATTCAAGAGAGAAGGAAAATCCTTTATTCCAGAATATTTTAAAATACTTTCAGCTGGAGGTTCACAAAAGCCTGAAGAATTGCTTAAAGAATCAGGAATTGATATTTCAAAAGATGCATTCTGGCAACAAGGATTTGATCTTGTTGCGGAGAAAATACAAGAGCTGAAAAAGATGAATTAGTTGACATACTATGCGCCAAGATTAGCACAGAAAAGTACAAGGCGACTTAATAGTGTTGTTGTACACGTTCATGTCCAGAGCCTTATATTGCTATAAGAATTGGCAACATTCAGTCAGTTTATTGCTAGTTAAACTTTTATTTTATTTTATTTTTAAACACAGGTGACTTGATATTAACCCTCGTTGTTTATACCTCAATACAGAGATATACTATCAATGGGAATATTATGGAGGTTAAATATCAAGACTTAATCCTATAAAGTTCCATATGACATTATCTAATCTGAATGCGCAATAGGACCAGAACTGTTATTATATAGCTTTTAACACATTAGGTTACTGAATTGTGAACAAGATAGAGAAGGATAATTGTAAACATGCTTTCTTATTACAT
>DASQWW010000096.1:0-7637 GCA_035640055.1 Nitrososphaeraceae archaeon
GCTTCATGAACCTTAATCTTATTATCTTTACGAACTAATAATTTATGGAATATCTTACAAGTATCCTTAGAGATAGTAACTAGGCCTATATTGTTATCCGTAATTACTAACGAAGGAATACGAAAGCCAGAAGATTGTACAATATATCTAGATTCAACCCAGTCAGGTGGAGTAGATTTCGACTGTTGTTTAATAAGTGCATAATAATTGCGTTTGATTCTATTTATGATAGCATATATTACACCATTATTCTGATATTTTAGTTTCTTAGATCTAGCCGACATATCATTATTCCAACCAATTCGTACAGATTGTCTTGATGAAAATAATTGGCTCAACCTACCAAGAATTTCATTGATAACCACGTCCTTGGATAGGCTGCTAGTCTTTAGTGCACTACTGGTCAGCTGTATTACAGATGTTGCCAGCTCTTTTTTCTCATTTTTTTCTTGTAAGATTTTAAAAGTAGCACGTTGTGTGAAACCATAATGGACATCACCAGATAAAAAGATACAGTAGTGTGGTGCAATAGAGTTAATAAGAAATGTAAGAAAGCATATGAAACCTTTTTCATTTGAAGCCCAAGCCTTCACGTCCCATTTGTAGACAGTCGACTTACTGGCTAAATATTCCTGTAATTGTTCTGCTAACTCGAAACCAAAAACTGGCGTTGGAGAGACGATAATAAGCGGTTCACAATTCCTATAATTTGCTTGTAAGGCAGACTTAGAAACTGAGCATAATCCTTCCTCATTGAGCAAAATAGGCGGTCCACCAAAGCTGTCATATCGACGCTGTGTCCTAGTGTCTAGAAATATAGTTGAAGGATTAGTAGGGGCAATGAATGTCCAACCGTGGAAATTCCAAAGATAGTCTTCAAAAGCTTTTCTATCTTTAACATCAGGATTACCATTTTTCTTTAGATATTCTGTTATTTTGGCAATAAATTCATCATTATATGAATCGACATCGTTTCCCCAGCCTTGGAATGCCCAAAATGCAGCAAAGCCATTAGCTACGATTTGCTTTCCGCAGTCACTAGATTTAACATTTTCATGCCATTCCTTTGTAATATTCCAATCATCTGTTATCTCATGATCATCAAAAATCATGTAGGTAGGAATATTTGCTAAGATTCGCCGTACTGCTGGTAATGCTTTTCGAGCCTGTTCTAATTGCTCAATTTCCATATAGTATCTCTTCTGTTCCTTATGAGAAATAGCTTTGATGACGTCTGGAAATGAATAAGGCCAATTTTCGTTATTCCAAGCTATTAGATACATTGCTGCAAATTCTCCAAAGCTAAGCAAATGATTTCCTGCATCAGAAGAAGTAAACCTAGCATACTTCTCTATCAACAATTGACGTTGGCCGACTGGTATTGCTGATAATTTTTGACCAATGCCGTGGATTTGTTCTTCCCAGCCTAGTAGACGAATACTGAACTGAGTAAGATATTGAATAAGCGATCCTGCTACGTCATCAGCATAAATTTGATCTCCAATGAGAAAGAGTACGCTCGGTCTTTTCTTTAAGTCTTTAACTGAAGTAGCTACTAATTCATCTGCTATAACAAGACAGTCTTCACCTTTTCCATGGAGTTTTCGACATGAGCCATATAAAATGTTTAATGGAGTGTTCTGTCCTCGAAGGAAAAAGGTCGGCAACAAGATATCATTATCACCTTTATAGACAATAGTATTCTTACCATTTAATAGACCAAAGTCGTTTAACCTGTCATTTTTTTTAATTGAGCCCTCTTTATATGAAAGTTCAATATCATAGGCTAGTAGTTCATCAGTAGGAAATAGGGTTCTTGTGGTATGGAAATCTTCTTGAATGGGATGAGCTGTTACAAGACCAACATAGAGATGTTCACCAAGTCTTAGAGCTTCTGCAGATCCTATTCCAATTATGCTTGTCTTCTTAACTTTATTATGTGGTTCATCAGTAGACTTTAAGTCAATAAATTTAAAGATCTCAGCTCTGATAGTTACAGGTTTACTACAAGCAATCCATATGCATACTCTCTCTGGCTCCGCTCGCCGTAGGATCGGTCCAGCTAATAATATAGGTAATGATAAATCCTCATTTCCTCTTATCATATAACAAACCTTTACCCAATTGTAATAATCTTAAAATGATCATTTTATTTTAATTGGTATTAGAATTTCATGTTTTGAAAAAGTTAGGTATAAAACACACAGATTATAATTTAGGGTTCTATTGATCTTCATGATACCTATTCAGTTTTGTAAAGTTGCTGGTAATGTATAATAAAGTTAAGTGGTAGATATAAAAGCTAAAAAACTTTTTATTTCAAACGATAGTTCATAAGAATATTTTATATGTATATGTAACAAAAATATAATCAACCTTTAAAATTCTCTCGATTTCTGTTAGAAAATGATCAAAAAGCCTGCTCAAAATCTTATCTAATCCATCCTTAAATATTCTCAATATATAGAAGCATGTTCAGATTTTTTATATCATTTACTGGCAAAATGTAATTATTACTATTATTATTGGTTCTAACTAATAAGCTATAACTTTAAGAACAAGGGTTATAAATAATATTGAAGCGTGAAAGCTTGTATACTGCTATAACAGTAGGTGATATAATAAAAAGGAAGGAGGATGATGGTAGTAATAATTATCATAGCCGCCATCATCAGTATAACCACTACTCTAAGGAGAAGAATTATTCTCCTCCTTTAGAAATTGATGATGGTAAAAAAACAACAACAACTACTAACAATACTCCTTATACTACTAAAGAACAAGAACAAAAACCGTTTCTTTACAAACACAAAAGAGTTCTTATTATAGACGATGAACCTGATATTACTTTAACTTACAAATCAGCTTTAGAAGGAGATTATGAAGGTGACAGCAAGAGATTTGAAGTATACACCTATAATGACCCTTTAGAAGCTCTATTAAACTTCAAGCCAAACTTTTATGATTTACTTCTAATTGATATTAATCTTCCATATATGAATGGCTTTGAATTATGTGAGAAGTTATTAAAAATGGATATTAACATTAGAGTTTGCTTTGTCTCTGCTGGAGAAGTAAATCAAGAAGCAATAAGAGAAATACATCCATCTATAAATATAGGATGTTTTATCAAAAAGCCAGTAACAGTACAAGATTTAGTTAAAAGGGTAAAAGCAGAATTAGAATAATAGAAAAGAGAGAGAATATAATGAAGAAAGTAGTTTAGGAAAAATTAAGTTTGCCATCATCTATATTATCATCTGATCTGGACTCTAGTAGCCTCTTCCTCTTTTACTCTGGTAGGTGTCTTCTTTGGAAGCTCGATTTGTAGTATTCCATTACTCATTTTGGCACTAACCTTTGAAGATACTATTTCTTCTGGCATTGGAATTCTACGGTAGAACGATCTATATGATCGCTCATTGTAGAGATAGTCCCTTTTTTTCTCCTCCGCCTTTTCTGATTGTTCACCAGAAATTTCAATAGAATCATTTGTTGTCTTTACATCGACCTTATCTTTATCAATTCCTGGCACCTCAACTTCTAACTCATATCTGTCACCTTTATCTACCATATCATAGAGTGGTGTCCTTACCATCATTTCTTCCTCATCTGGTCTTCCTCTTATTCCTCTCATGCCAAATCCAGACGGAAAGCCGGTGAACCCCCATGGGGATAACGACCACGGATTCATAATATCTTCAATGTCTCTTCTGAAATTTTCAAAGATATTGTCCATACGAGCAGGAAAGAACGATCTTTGATCTTCTCTTAGCCCTCTTCTTTTTCTCATACTCTCCATACGTCTTGGTTGCAATGCCCTTTCTTGTTCTCCTCTTCTCCTAAAATCTCCAAGTTTAGGTTTCAAGGGTTTTTCCTCGCCTCTTCCAGTTCCTCCTATTTTCCTCCTACTTGTTTTGGGTTTATTATTGGATGACGAAGACATATGTCTATATATGAATTAATAATATTTTAAAATTTTGTTGCACTTATCATCAATATTTAACAAACGACAATCTAAGCTTGCTATCTATCCTTTAAACAACCTATCTAGCTTGCTTTAATGATAGTTACAGACTAAGATAGCATCAAATTAGTACTTTGCTTCATATTTATAGCAACTTAATATCTCATAAAAGTTGCAAGCTGCTTTGCGTTGAGTTAAATATTCAGAGTGCCAGTGCGCGCGGCACAGGAATGTATTAAGGAAAAAGAAGATGCTTTGTATTGCTTTGACTGGGTCAAAAAGATTTGTTGTTATATTGATATACACCAGTCTTCTAGTCAGCTTACAACACTTGCTACTATTTTTGGGAATGTACATTTACCATTCTGACGAAGTGATCTGCACTTGTTGTTTGGATTTAGAACAACATACTGACAGTGGATTTATTTCAAACCTTAAGGCAACTTTCAGAAATTTTGCTGTTGGTATTAAGGAAATGCCCGCAGCTCTATAAGCAACCAACCTAATTTGAAGAGCATACTAAAGACATGCCGTGTCATCTAGTTACTAATGAAAGTACATATGTATACTGACTGCTGAGACTATTGATCTCGTATTATACAAATATTCAATGTTCCCATCAATTCCACTAGCATTAGCGGTTGGAGTATTATAGTAGTAGTAACTGAGACTTATCAGAAAATAAAAAGAGCAGAGGCTGAGTAAAACATTACAGGAAAAAAACAATACTAGCAAGTAATAATATTAACTTTCTTCTACAATTATAAATTGCCTTCAATCAGATGGAAATTATCATTTTATATCGTCTATTAATAAAAATCGGCTAAATTCTTGAAAACATAGTTTGTTCTGGTTTTCCTAAAACATTTATGAATCATCCTTTTATTATTTATCATTATCAGTTAGATTATGCCTGTTAAATGTGCAGATTGTGGATGTTTACCAGAAGAATGTAGATCAACTAAATCACCAAAAAAGTGCCCTAATTGTATCAAAGATGAATGTTGCTGTCGGATTACAATAGAAGCCGCTAATTTACGTTGATATTAATATTCTATGATTAAATTTACTATCTTTCGAATTGATGGCATTTTAAATTCTTTTACTTGCATTTTTGAATGCTCACTAGCAATGCCAACATATGAACCTTAAAAACATATTTAGAATATTATAACTTTAACAAAATGACCAAAAGAAAGGATCAACAACATGGACTAGAACATATTATTTTAAATGATGATGAAGGAGGAGATGAGATATGGGAAATCAATTATGATAATGGAATTGCTATAAATATATCTGAATTTATGAAACTAAACTCAGTAAAGGACAAAGTAATAAAATATTCTGGTAATATAGAAGATTTTCTAGTAAGAGAAAGGTCTTGCAAAAATGTTCATTTTCATGGGGAGAGAAATATTTCTACAAGAATACATAGTAAAGCTTGTAGTTTTGATACTTAATATGTGCATATTATAGTAGAATTACTGTTAACATATGCTACGAGTTGCGGTGCATATATCATCACGATAGTAAAAAAACGTTCATTAAGGTCCAACTAATAATAATGGAAAATTCAATTTGAATGAAAAATAGTACGAACAACTTTTAATCCACTATTGATTACATCCAATGACAATGGACAAGAAGTTGTATTTGTAATAAGTTTGTTAACATTACTGTACCAATTGTATGAGTGTATGGATCTGGTGTCCTTTGTAATTCCTTATAGCTTTATGTAAATTCAAGAACCCATCATGCCCGGAAGTTTAATTGGAGTTCTATATTCTTTTACTACAGTTAAACCTTGAGCTGTTGTGACTGTAACAGCCTTTAGCGGAGTATTATCTGGAGGTGAAAGGAAAACTTTCTCTCCTGGTGGGAGTAAATTTATTTTTTGGTTAGTATTATTATTTCCTCCATAGTTTACTATTACGTTTGTGAGAGGTAGTTTTCCACTGTTTGAGATTGTTACTCTAGCTGTAGTAAAAAGATTCTGGCTATCCTTCATAGGATCAACATCTAGGGCATAATCCTTTGCAAAAATAGGAGAGAAAACTGAGGATGACAAAAGCGTTACAATGATAGCCGATGCTCCTAAAATAGCAGCAAACAAAAGAGCACGCCGCATATAGAAGTATATTATATATTAAGACATTTAAATCATCATGTTGTATAATAGTACAATCCTTAAAGAAGCAAGGAATTTATTTAAATGTATCAATTGATTTCGTTTTACTACATTATAACATAACTCCAATTTTTAATATGCTTACGATAAGACCTTCCTTTCAAGACGTAGTCTTGGAACTCATTCTTCCCTAATGCTTGGAGACTAGCCAAATATTTGACTGTCATAGCTATCTTGTTGTAATTCCGTACTTTATATACCTCGAATTATCAATATTAGCTCCAGTTCTTATTCTGATCTTGTAATCAAACATTGGCTTCCTCTGATTGTCATCGTTACTGTCTCCACTTTTTCTTGCTTTGATTTCATAAAATCTATCTTTGCTGCACCTTTCCTTATCTTATGCTTGCTGTAGTTGACATGTAGCTTATCTATATATTAGTCAGTTACAGATTCATGATGGTTAAGTGTAAAGACCTCTGTATCAGTGTAAAAGCTATCAGTTTGTTAACTAACTAATATGTTATTTATATGGTTATTGACAATTTAATTGGATGATTTAAGATGGGCAGAAGAGGAGAACTAGTCTTGATATTGGTGATTATCTCCCTTGCAGTTATTGTGGTACTTCAATCTGATACTTTTGATAACTTTAGCAGATATATTATTAATAGTATATCTAGCTATGTGATAGGACAGCAGCAACAAGAACAACATCGAACAATATCATCTACGATTATTTACGACGGAAATGAGCAGAAAATAGGACAAAATTATCGATATGTAACTACTGCAAAATTAAACACTCGATCAAATTCTACAGTAAATAATAATGATATTAAAGACTCGTCTCTTACTGAGATCTTCAAGAGGGTGGAGAACTCTGTTGTTCAGATAATAAGTAAGACATCGGCTAACGATGAGATGCAGATTATTATTAATGGTAAACCACCTAAGTCTACTAGATTAGGCTCTGGTTTTGTCTATGATAAGGAACATCATATAATTACTAATAATCATGTAGTAGGCGGAGCCAAAAAAGTTGATGTAACATTTATTGATGGAAATACCTATACTGGAAAAGTAATAGGAAGTGATCCTTTTAGTGATATTGCCATTTTGCAGATTACTGATAATATTATCTTTTCGGGCGAAGAAAAGAATGTTAGACCTCTTGTGATTGGAAATTCATCTAATCTAGAAGTAGGTCAGCAAGTAATAGCTATTGGCAACCCATTTGGTCTTAGCGATAGCATGACAACTGGGATAATAAGTCAGATGCAACGATTGTTGCCAGCAGATTCAAATACAGTGGGAGGAGGATTTTCTATACCAAATACAATTCAAACTGATGCTACAATCAATCCTGGCAATTCTGGTGGACCTTTGCTTAATATTCAAGGACAAGTAATAGGAATGAATACTGCAATTAGCTCGTCTACAGGTGACTTTGCTGGTGTTGGATTTGCAATTCCTTCCAATACAATAACACGTATAGTTCCATCATTATTACAAAAGGGAACTTATAGTCATCCTTGG
>DASQWW010000097.1:0-5679 GCA_035640055.1 Nitrososphaeraceae archaeon
TTTATTTCTTTTCATAATTATGAAACCAGGTTAATTAGATGCTGTCCAATATTGACACAGTTTATACTTCCTTGAGTATTTTTTGGAATGCCAGACTTACGACTTGACACATATAGCGCAAATCCTTCTTCTCCTAACGGATCTGGAGGTCTTCCATGAGAACCTTTTACCAAACTTGGATCGAGGGGTATTGATTTTGTTTGTGGATCAATGAATAATTCGACTGGATCATAACCGGGCTTCTTATGTATATCCACAGTTTTTGCAAAATTGGGTGCTTTTTCGGCCTCATACCACCAGTAATAACTGAACCATTTATCTTTATCAGCTATTACAATAATTTCGCCACTTCGTTCATGATCAATCCTTAACCTTTTCTTATCTTCGCCATATAATATTTTATTGACACCTTGGATATTTTCCAATGTTCTTTTAGTTTGATCTATAAAACCTTCCTTGACATATATATGCGCTATTTGGTGATCCACCATTGCAAATGCGTTGCTGAACTCATAATCTATATATTCCTTATCATGTATAGTCCGTGTTGCAAGAAGACCCATATCTCTAAGTCTTAAATTTAATGGAACAGCAGTACAGACGTCATCAAATCCATATTCAGATATGATGACAAACTGGGTGTCATCTTTGATTCCCAATTCGATGGTCTTTTGCTTTATATCGCCTACAATATCGTCAGCTTTCTTTAAATCATCTTTTACTTGGGTACTCTTCTTCCCAAATCTCTGAGCAGAATAGTCAATATGTGGTATATATGTGAACAGCATATTAGGTCGCTCCTTTTCAAGTGTAAACTTAGCTGCATGAGCTATCCACTCGCTTGATTTATCTGAGGCTAGTGGACCCCAGTAGTATCCTAGGTTGAATTCTCCAAATCTCTCTCGTAATTCTTCATAATATCCAATTGGCTTTGAATAGCACCACATTACTATCCCTCCATCCATATGAAGAGGTCTGGGAGTAACTACAATATCTGATTTGGCATACATTGTGTTTTGCCAGAATAATACTGCTGTCTTCAAGGAAGAGGATTTATCTCGTTTAGATATATCCCAGATTCTATCTGTTTGAACTAAAGCACTATATTGCTCCCAAAATGAAACAGTATAAGTGCTTCTGTCATACAATCCATTTGCTATTATGCCATGTTGATCTGGATATTTACCTGATAGTATACTGGCTTGGACAGTACATGTAACAGCCGGAAATACAGGCTCCATTTTCATACTTTCACCCTCATTTGAAATATTTGCGATATTCGGAATCAGACCCGACTGCAAATGATCGAACTCCAATCCAACAATATCAATAATTATAGTATATTTTACCACTAATTTCGCCTTTGTACTGTCTGTCAATGCATACGCACTATCATTTAAATTGGTTCCGTTAAGTCATGTAGAGCTTTCTTGATAGTACCATTGACGGAATTATAAATAAAAGAATAGGTAAACCATAGTACAATCCCGCAGTGCCGCTTATGAACACTGAATCAAGAATTATAATTGAAATTATCATATTTCGAACAGCCTTTTGAATAACATCTGAAGAGTTATAGAAAGTAATAGTTTGTTTAAAGGTAATAATCATAATACTCACAAATAATATCAGATTAACAAATAGATCTATTTGAAAAATTCTAAGATAGGCTGCTAGCATTATACATATTACAATGGCAAAAACAATTAAAAATGGGTAAACAATGGCCCGTTTCACCTGTGTTCCTTCTACTTCTTTTCTGCTAAGGATGCTTATTGATAGGACATATAGAAATATTAAGACGCCGATAAGTACCATTCTGACGAAGAGGTTACTGTTTTCTAGTAACATAAAGAGCACAGGGCTTGTTCCTAAAATCACATTCAGTAGCCTTGCTGTAGCCATTGTGATTGGCCCAGCAATAGTTTTTTTTAGCCGATAATCATAGGCAATTACAGTAGCTGATAAGGTAATAGATAGAATAAGACTAGCCCAACTAACTATAAATGCTAAAACATTAGCGACTATTAATGATACCACACCAATCAAAAATGCATTTTGTTTTGGAACCGTTTTGGATGGTAATGGTCTATAAGGACGTTCTTTTTGATCTACTTGTATATCAAAGTAGTCATTAAAAACTATTCCAGCAATATAGAGCAAGACCGATGATAACATTAGGGCAGATAAGTGTACACTATTTGTATAGGCAGGAACAATTATAGCAAAGTATCCTGTCAGAATATTAGATGGTGTGGTAAAGGCGTTAGCTAATCTAATTAAAAGTAGATATTGTTTAAGCGTAAACCAGCAGCTGATGTATATATCATGTCAAGCCGATTCATATAACAATATCGGTAAGGTACTTGTACGCCAACTTTGCTGCGTATATTGGGTTATCCTGGTATGGATAAAGCTCTACAGTTATAAACCCCCTGTAACCGATCTCGTCTATTGCATTGAAAACTGATTCAAAGTCAATTGACCCATGTCCAGGTATAAGATGATTGTGAACTCTATTATAGGCAATATCAGCAAGATGAAAATGTTGAATATAATCTGATAAGCGATAAATAAGTTTAGCTGGGTCTTCCCTTACACAATAAAAATGTCCTATGTCAAAGTTCAGACCTACAGAATCAGAATCTATTTTTTTAATAAAATTCAGAAATTGATCAGAGCTTTCTAATAATAGATTTGGTTCAGGCTCTATGAGTATCTTTATTCTCTCTTCTTCTGCAACTGCTGCCGTTCTTGCCAGTCCTTTCATAAACAGTTTTTCAATCTTATGTAGATTGTTGGCATCTTTATTAATAGGACCACCTGGTTCCGTTGACAGGTTTTTTGACCCAACTTTTTTTGCTAGATGTATACAATTAATAGTATGTTGAATACGCAATTCTCTCAATTCTTCGTCATCTTCTATCCAAGACGGGTGGTAAACATCTCTAATGGCA
This sequence comes from Nitrososphaeraceae archaeon, assembly GCA_035640055.1. Taxonomy (GTDB): domain Archaea; phylum Thermoproteota; class Nitrososphaeria; order Nitrososphaerales; family Nitrososphaeraceae; genus DASQWW01. The sequence continues at coordinate 2,958 of DASQWW010000097.1, forward strand.
TAGAGTGTAAATGTATTAAGATTAGAAATTTTCACATTACATCTGTAAAGAATATCTCTAATTGATTGAATTTCTTTTTCTCCGATTGTGGGTGGGTATGCATGAGGTATATCACAAAGTATTTCTACTCCCTCATAGCCTATATCTGCAATTTCCTTTATAGATTCTTCCAAGGAATATTTTTTGAATGCATTGGTACTAAAGGCTAGTCTTATATTACTCATAGTAATACTCTACTGCTTCACTATACGTTGATAATTTTTAAAGAAATAGTATACCTCATAAAGGTTATCCTCTAATATTGCCTAGCAAAAATGGAGATTGAACTATGATAACTTCAATTATAACTTTAGGCAAGGCTTGGAGACAACGTTGCTATAAAAAAGTAGATAATATGTCTATACTCGCATCATTTAATCAATTTCATCCTCATTTGAGCGATCAACTAATATAGTCTCAAGGTTCGAAGATGCATTGGCTATTGAAAAGAAATCAACAGCTAAGTGATGGATCTCTTTGTGTAAATGTTGCTGGTTTACGTATACGTAATCCTACTATCCTTGCTTCTGGTTTTTTAGGCATTTCACAAGACATATTTGACAGATTATATAGAGCTGGTATTGGAGCCGTAGTTAGTAAATCAATTAGTATTGAGCCAATTGAAGGCTATAGAAATCCTACTGTTGTCCCCTTAGAGGGTGGAAGCTATCTTAACGCTGTAGGGCTTGCAAATCCAGGATCGGAAGCGTTTTCAAAAGAGATTGCACATAACAACAATGTCCCAATTATTGTTAGTCTAGTCGGATCATCGGACAATGAATTTCCATCTATGATAAAAAAGTTTGATAATTTCAATATCCTTGGTTATGAAATTAATCTATCCTGTCCACATGTAGCTAAAATGGGTATGGAAGTTGGAGATGATCCCGACATGGTTAGCTCTATTGTAAAGACAATTAGGTCTAGTACAAGTAAGCCAGTGATTGTAAAGGTTGGCATAGGTACTGTTGATACTGTTGATATTGCACAGGTTGCAATAGATGCAGGAGCTGATGCCATTACTGCAATTAATACAATTCGTGCTATGACAATTAATATTGAAACTACAATGCCTGTTCTTAGCAATAAGATAGGAGGATTATCGGGTAAATCTATAAAGTCTATAGGTGTGAGATGTGTTTATGAAATTTCCAAAAATCTTGGAGTTCCAGTAATAGGATGTGGAGGAATATTTACTTGGGAGGATGCTGTGGAGTTTATGCTCGCAGGAGCATCGGCAGTGCAGTTAGGAAGTGTAATAGGATATGAAGGAATTACTGCATTTAAAAATATTACTATAGGCATTAAGAAATATTTGGAGAGAAAAGGTTTGAAAAATGCCATGGAGATTGTAGGACTTGCCCATAAATATTGAGGTAATCAGAACTGTTGTTATCGAGCAGATTATTGATGAAACTCCTACTGTCAGGACACTTGTATTTAAGGATAAACTTAGCTCCGAAGCAAAACCAGGACAGTTTTTGATGGTATGGATTCCTGGAACAGAAGAGCTCCCCATGAGTGTAATGGTATCTAATAAAAAAAACCATGCTGCAATTACCATACGTAAGCAGGGATTTGGATCAACTGTGCTGTTTAACAAACGAGTAAGTGAGATTCTTGGGCTTCGCGGTCCTTATGGAAACCAATTCAAAATTAGTAAGAATATGAAAAAAGTGCTGTTGGTTGGAGGAGGCACTGGACTTGTACCTTTATTAAGATTGGCAATGAGCTTGAATGAAGCCAAAATTGACAGCACTATGACTATTGGGGCTAGGTCAAAAGAGGAGGTATTCTTTGAAAGTCAAGCAGATAAGTTTCTTGCCAAAACGAAACACAAAGTAATCGTTGCTACAGAAGATGGAAGCTACGGGTTTAAAGGCTACGTTACTGATGCAATGGTTCAAATTGTAAATAATGAAAAGTTCGACACCGTTTATACGTGTGGTCCCGAATTAATGATGAAAAAAGTTTTTGATATTGCATCGGCGAATTCTTTACCTGTTCAGGCTAGCCTTGAGCGCTATATGAAATGTGGAATAGGAATTTGTGCAAGTTGTTGTATTGGAGATCAACTTGTATGCAAGGATGGCACCGTGTTTAATCAAGAAGAGCTCTCTGTGATGGAGGAGTTTGGTAAGATATACAGAGATAAATCTGGGCGTAAATCACTATACTGACAAGTGACACTATGCCTTTAAGAATATTATACATTTTTATTCCAAATATGACGAGACAACTCTGCGGATACTGAAGCCATCTCAAAAAATTTGTAAAATATTTATGAACTCATTTATTATGACACAAATTGATGGCATTCATATCTGTACTCAATACATCATAGGTGAACAGGAAAAATGTTCAAGACTTGATATGATACTTTTACTAGTTGGTTAAGAATTAATTATGAAACTTGCTTCGTCACTGTTCTTACGCATTCCTTTAATCCTGAAGCAGAGAAAGCGAAGATAAAGGCAGATTACAATGCTTTTCTTGTTAAGAGATATGAGTTTTTTAACTACAGAAGCAAAGAAATCTACTTTAATAATTTATGTTTTGATAGTTTTTTAGCTCTGATATAATCTACATAATAAAATAGATATGTGCGTTCATTTATTTTTAATATCCATGGAATAAAAGACTCATTTTTTCTGCTTTTTTCACTAATTTCGAAACCTGAATC
>DASQWW010000098.1:0-3649 GCA_035640055.1 Nitrososphaeraceae archaeon
ATAGACTAATAATATATGGGGTACTAGGGAGTGAGGGAGGGTAGTATTGATGGAAAAGTGGCAGTATACAACGAATTACGATTTTTCATTAATTTTTACAATCTTTTCTTCTTTCTCCCTCTCCCTTTTTTCCATCCTCCCTGCTCCTTGAGTGCTTCTTACTATATAGGAATTCGAAGAAAATTATTTAATAGAAGTGAACTGCTCAAAAAACCAACAAATCTCTACTAAATTTTAGTATATATTATACTAAAACGCATTGAGAGAGACAAAAGAATAGAACAAATAAGACATAAGAAGTTTAGCATATCTGAAATAAGAAGAAGAAGCAAACGATCAGGCATCTACGGTAGCATTCAAGCATATGTCTGCCAGATATCAGCTTCATGTTATTACAAGTTACGTGAACCGACAGCATAATGGGCCATGGAATAATAGGCTCCAACAGAGGATGTAAATATAAATTAGGATAACACTTCTATGATGCAAAAAGAAATGTTTTGGCTTGCGAACAATGCGATTGTAAAGACTACAAATAGACAACAAAAACACTTGAAAACACAATAAAAGAAAATTCTCTGCCAAATAAAGTTAGACTATATACGTGGATGATATCTTTAACCAAACACCATTAACTAGTATTAAGTTACTTTCTTAACATCTATTAACAAATGGTCTCCAACCTGAGGACTTCCTATCTTTTCGTAGCGTCTCTTTGGCATTGTAATCTGAATGACTATTTGCGAATATGTTTTGACTACTGTCTGAGGTTGGGATCTAAGAATTGCTTCTAAAATTGGCTTTATCTGCTGCTTAACTTCCTTATCAGTAACTGCTCTATCAACAGCCTCTAACATTAACTGTTGCTGGGAAACTGCTTCAAGTTCTACGTCTTCACTGAGAGCAAGTGTGACATTCATACCTGTGTCGGTCATTTGATTAATTTTATACCGAGTTACTGAATCTTCCAAATTAAAATTATGTAAAATCCGTAATATTTATTAGTATTCGTGACAATCCGAAATCTAACTTCATCTTAATACTACATTTATATTATATGCTTATAATTCTTAATATATTATTACAACTTATTTTCTTATTCTGTTAGCCCTCATTCATTTTTCTTGCAAGGAATCCTAATTAGTTATTATGATGTTATTCCATAACAACCTGAGCCGCTTTGCCATTCTTATTAGCAGATCTAGTTAACTAAATAATTTGTCTTCTTCAATATCTCTTTGTTTTTTTGATAAATATATTATGATACCTGCGATGATAGCAAAGATGAATACATTAATGATAACAATAGAAAGATCTATCCTCTGCCTGAGGACATACAATTTCACCGAAGCATAAACAACAGATGTAAATAAGATTACTATACACAAAATAATTGCTATTTTTATTCTTCTGGGATTACTTATGATAAATCCAAACATTAAATAGCTTATTCCTAAAGTAGGTAATAAGCTTAGCAACTTTATGGAAAGCTAACTCTGCTAAATTTCCTAGCAGGGGCCAATATTCACGTCCATGATACTAATACAGTAAATGTTAATAATGGATGAGTAAGCTAAAATAGATTATTCGTTCTACTATAACCATATCATGCTCAGATCAATCTACCTCTATAAATATATTATAATCCAGATTTATTAGGTGCAGTTGATTGCTGCAAAACTGTTTCAGATCTATTAGAAATGGTCATCGTAAAACCGCTGATGAAAAAATTAAGCTGAAGGCTATGCCTTGCCTATCTCCTCTTCTGCGGCGGGTTTAAAGCCCTTAGAATATCTTTTTGCTCGTGATGCAAATAGCAGCGCAGTAAGAGCTACAAAGACTCCAGCAGTTGTAGCGAACATGAATACTTGATCAGCCATTTATGTTCTGTAGATATAGGTTGAAATTAAATATTTCGATAAAAACTCTTTTAAGGTGATTAATCTTGCCCATTGAGTAATAAGACCTTTACCAACAACGTCATAGCATTACTACTAGAGGGTGCTTCGATTTTTCTTCTAGATCACTATCGTATAATAACATTCTTTTTTATCAAGGAGATCTGAGTTAAAAATTATCTGTTTTATTGATTAGTTTTTTAAGATTAATGCTTCCATAGTAGTTCTTTAAGAAGGCTTCCATGCTCTATCCTCAATTCCAAGGCGTTTGTTTATCAGTCTTGCTATCACAAAAAGCAGATCTGAAAGCCTGTTAAGATATATTATTATGGTTGGATTTATTGTCTGTTCTTTTGAGAGCGTTACAACAGCAGTCTCGGCTCTTCTTGCAATACTTCTGCTTAGATGAAGAGAGGAGGATTCAATACATCCTCCAGGGAGTATGAAGAAGGTGATTGGAGTAAGCTCTGTTTCAAATTTATCTATTGCAGATTCTAGATATGATGCCATCTTTTCTTCTGTACGTGGAGTTTTATATTCACTTTCCGTATTATATCGTGGATCAGCTAAATCAGAGCCAACTGTAAACAAATCATTTTGAATTTGTGTAAGAACGTTGATCAGATCTGAGAAGAGAGTCATACTCTTTAAATTCAACAAGGATATAGATAGCCCAAGACTTGAATTTAATTCGTCTATTGAACCATAGGCAATTATCCTTGGATCATCCTTTGAAATACGTTTACCCCCAATAAGGCCAGTCTCACCTCTATCGCCTTTTTTAGTATAAATTTTCATATCTTAAAAAAGAGGAAGATAATGATTTAAAAATAGCGACGATTTAAAATGTGTCTTTTGCATTATACGTGAAAAAACTGGCTAATAACTAGAGAATTTTTGAAAATATATATAATATTCATATATATTTATAATAGAACTCCCTTGTCAACAACCACCATACCCATTAGATGATGACAAATGACGGCGGTTATGACAAAAGGAAGTCAGTAGGAATGGGCTTCAGACTTATGTTCTCGCAAGTATTTTTTCTTCTTGAATCGTTCGTTGCACTTTTCACATTTATAGGGTTTTTCGAATTCCATCAGAAACCGTTTCCTCCTTTCTTCCGGAGTTTCAGCAATAGGATTTGTTTTGGTATCACCTGTTTTCATCATAACCAATTACGATGAAAAAAATATTTCTATGTTTTATTTACTTTAAGTAAGATATTCCCTTAAGCTTCTTATTATAGTACAGTTGGGAATGATCTCTAAATAAACTTGTTTTAAAGTTAAAATTTAATATGCTAATAAGACAAGATTATATAGGAATTCTTCAACTACGTTTAACACGTGCCGTCGTAGCTCAGCCTGGGAGAGCACTCGACCCGATACGTTCAGGAGTGAAGCTGAAGACCGAGCTGTCGTGAGCTCAAATCTCACCGGCGGCACGTTGACTTCTTGTTATTCTGCAGCGAAATAGTAAAGAATCCGTTGGCATATTGCAAGTATATATATAATAAGATGGTTCTTCAAGTATTCCGTCGAGTATTTTGTAATCATAAGGAATCATTTTCTTTTAGAATGTATTATAATAGCTTTGACTTTAATGAATATAATAAATGTTCCAAATGTGGCAAGATATTAAGATATCTGAAGGGTTTTGATGAAGACCTGAGAGGTTAAACAACTTGTTTTGAAATTAATATCCAGGTTTTGGTTATTATATCTATTATTTTATTATTATGAGAA
>DASQWW010000099.1:0-3385 GCA_035640055.1 Nitrososphaeraceae archaeon
ATTGGAAAAAGGACGGTTGCAATCTACAGGCCTACACAAAAAGGAATAAGCTTTTGTAGAAGTATTTTAGAACCCTATGAGAAGATGTTCCCTAGAAGGAAGAGTATTATTGATGGTGATGAAGAGAGAGGAGAAGGAGGACAAGGAGAAGAAGGAAGAGAAGAAGAAAAGCATATAGCTCAAAAGTTCCTAATAGATTAATGACTATTATTATGTGTATATACAACACCTGAATCACTTTGGCTCAAAAGAAGTTGATCTGGGCGGCAAATGAAAACTTGATCTCAATATACGGAAAAATCTCTGCAAATTATCATGTACCTTACTGTTTCTTAATTCTTCTCCAGTCACATAATTTTTTAAGTCGATATATCATCGCATATCTCTAACTTCCAGGTATTAATTCGAAAATAATAGGTATCAGCATAAGCCCTGTTGATATAGAGTTCATTATATTTTGTTTATTGATAATTTTATTTTTAAAATTTCATGCTGTATAAAGGTATCAAGTGATGAAAAAAGAAGTATAAGGGTTATTCTACATGTACATTGTCTAATACATTAAATCTTATTGTTAATAATAGGAGTAAAATCATTTATCCAGTGTGTACATTTACAAATTTTCTGACGCAACTATTAAAAGCATGAATCATGTTTGGATTTGCAATGCAAAACTATTGTGTCTTGTGTCATCAAAAGTACAGTACAGAGACAATTAGCTTTGAACAAAGGTTGGTGGATGATAAAGATTTCTGTATTAAATGCTGGGATGAGATTATGGGTGCCGGATACGAGGAACAACGGTTTCCGTTTATAGAAACACTATAACGTTTATTTCTTTTGATATAAGTGATGTTGAACAGGAAAGAAATTCTTGTACACCTCAAACCTATATTGGTTAGTACACTTCCCGACAATTATTTGTATTCTGCTAGTTTTCGACTAGCCGCAGTATTGATAATAATTCATTATATTCATATGATGCCGCATATACTCTTGATTAAGAGAAGCTCAAAGTTGAGATCACATGCGAATGAGATATCCTTTCCTGGTGGAACGTATATTAGAGAAGATAAATCGTTATATGGTACAGCCATTAGAGAGACAAAAGAAGAAATTGGTCTTACTTTCAAACATAAAGATATAATTGGAAGCCTTGCAGAAGTCAGAACCTTGACTTCAAACTTTATTATTATACCATTCATCACCTTGCGAGATAAAATTCCTAAACCAAAAATTCATGTTGATGAAGTAGAAACCATTATTGATGCTCCTCTTATTGAGATATTAGAAACTATGGTGCCAGATACTGATCATTATCATTTATCTGTTGAAGGAGCCTATAAATTTACATATAGAAATGAAGTAATATGGGGCGCTACTGCTAGAATTCTAAAACAACTGCATGATTGTTTATGCATAAAACATAAATAATCACTGGAAAATATCGCACTACGGAAACAGGATTCCGAGCCAGACTTAGACCTAAAAAATTACTGGCACTATGACGGTTAGTATCAAGCAAGATACAAAAACTATAAAAAGTCATCATCCAATAACAAAACCTTCTTAGAAGATAAAGTCTTTTAATATATATTATGAGTGATAAAAAAGAAATTCAAGAACCAAGTCTCAATACTGAGGAGGCGAAAGAATTGGAATTAGATGACCATCCAAAACCTACACGAAAGATAAGCCATCCGGCTACTCCTATATCAAATAAAGAAGAACCATCTACTCATGATAAAAGAAAAGGAAGAACAACAATAAAATCATAGCAAAAAATCATTTTTTCAAGTAATAGTCCATTGTAGAGAGAGACTCCACTTTAATGGCAAAAAGCAGATTCGAATGTTACAATATGATACTGCTTTCATAGACCTAGTTCAGACTATATTATTCGTTATGCAAAACAATCGCTTTTGTTCTAAAAACCTTGCGTAGATATTAGAACCTTGCTGACAAATTCCTTGCTCTATGAAATCAATGACTATATAATTTAAAAATATTACCGACCCACCCCATAAGATATACTTTGTTGATAGTCATGCTCAAGGCCTTTTGTATTTACTATTGATTTATTGTTAGTTGAGGAGCTAAAAATCTCATCCAATGTTATAGCAAACGGTTTTTTGCCACTTAGTTTGAATCTTGTTGAGTTTCCTTTGGTTCCTACTTGAAGAATATATCCTAGCCTACAAAATATGGCAAGGGCTATTTTGCCCCGTTGTCTATTATTGCCACATGCTATCCGGTCCTTATCTTGAATGTTTTGCAATATGAAAGTACCGTCATTACTTTCTCCTGCTATTGCGAAAACAGCACGCCAAAGCTTTGCAATGTAAGAATCAGATTCGTTTAACGAACCCATGTATATGGTCTTAGATTTCGTCATAGACGTTGTCATTAACTGCGCTGCAAAATTCATTTTATCTGTCTTTTTAAAATAGATTCTGTAGATACTTTGATTTTTGAATTTTCTATTCTCATTGTTGTCGAACCAATACACATATCCCTCAGGCTCTGACATATATGGTTGTATAACATTTTCGCTATCCCCTCTTGAGTCTGAGTTGATTATTTCCTGAGCCTCATCTAGTTTCTCAAAATTAACGACATACTTTTTTTCACGATTTGATTCTAATGACATAACTATCCCTTCATCTACAAGTGATCTGAGAGCAAGATCAAGATTTGTGTCATAATGTCTACCAACTTCTTGATATATGCGTTCTTCTAACATAACATTATGTATTCCCTGACCAATAAGCTGTTGTAAGAACCATCTACGCCATTCAGCAGTCGGGATCATTGATACGACGAATTATGTTTCACCTAGGAGTATTTAAAGATGCGCCACTTATGTCGTAAACCTTGACAATATATGCACTCACAGCGCCGAATTTGTCGCATACTTATATAGGAGTACATAAAAAAACTATAATCATATGCTGGAATCTTCCCTACGCCATGAAGTAATATATGATAGAAGTAGGCCGCTAGAGAGCACATTTCGAAATACCGCCTCGAGAGTTTTAGATTTTCTTGTCCTCAACTGGAACTTTGATTATTCTGCATCAGAAATAAGTAGAACGACACAAATTCCCCTTAGAACCCTTCAGAGAGTGTTGCCACATTTAGTTGAAAAGGAGCTGATCAAAGAAACTGGAAAAGTAGGTAACACAAAGATGTACATTCTCAATGGCGAGTCCAAATTAGCTGGGGCACTTAGGCAATATATACTCGCTGCAATAAATATAAACATAGATAACGCGCGAAAACATCAGAGATCAAGTGGTTCATTAAGACAACGGAAAAGGACAGGAAGCCAAATGATGAAGTAAATGCATAAACCTAGTACATTGTAATATTTGAAGAAGTTGTC
>DASQWW010000100.1:0-9600 GCA_035640055.1 Nitrososphaeraceae archaeon
TAGAAGCTATAATGCATTAGTGAGTTTTATGACTTAATATTATAAATCAAAAAACTAAATAAGTTAGAAATGAGACTTAATGAGAAGTAAGGGGACTAAAAGTCAACGCTGTAATTATGATATGTATGATAATGAATCAGAGATGTTTTATATCTTTATGAATCTGTAATGAAAGAAAAATATAATGCACTAACTGTTGAATCTGGTAAAGTATATCTATATTGACATCTTAAAATCAAAGGCAAGAGGACAGTTATTCTTCTTTTGGGTTACAGATTGTGCGACTTGCTCAAAGAGGACGTTAACCTCAATCCATGTAATGGGAATTTTATGATCTATATTTAGTGGTTCCTTTATCAATTGATATACGTTTAGCTCTTAACTTTTTGTTTTTAGATAGCCCTTGATTTCTTGATAATTCGGTTCAATTAAAGGGTTATCGGATATCCACCTATATTGAATTTTTCCATTTTCATCGATTATGAAGATAGATCGTTTTGCGGCATTATAGTCCCTTAGTGAAGCAAGATCCTTCATTTTAATTCCGTACTTGTTGATTACCTCACGTTTGTAATCGCTTAATACTGGAAAGTTCAGATGACGATTCTCGGTAAACATTTTATTTGCAAAAGGACCATCAACTGAAATACCTATTACCTGAGCTCCATAATTTTTTAATTCGTCAAGCGTGTCTCTGAAGGTACACATTTCTTTAGTGCATACTGGAGATTCTGCAGCTGGAAAGAAAGCAAGTACTATTTTCTTTTTTTTATAATCGCTTAACTTATTCATTTTCATATTAATATCAGGTAATTCGAAATCTGGAGCTTTTTCGCCTATGTTCGGAACTGTTGTAGATGATGTATTAGAGATCATGACCGTAATTGGAGATTAAGGATAATAACCCTTTGTAGATTGGTTGAAAATTTAGATTAAATTGTGAATTTTTAATTTGCAGTAATTTCAATTACATTTCCTCTTATCTGTGTAAATTGACAGCTTTATTAGAGCTAATCAGACTATAAGTCTTGATTTTTGAACTTCTTACTACATGTTTTATTTCAATTGGAATATCAAGGTTGGAAGTATTTAATAGATGCTTCTAATGATGAATAGACATTGATATCTAAGAGCTCCACAGTCTCACTGACTTCCACAAAAGGCAAAAGGAGATTACCAATTGCTATTGATTTATAATAGTATGGTATAGATTAAAATATCTAGGAAACTAGGTCGTTATAAAAAAACAATAATACTAGCTGTATAGTTACTAATAATTGGTAATTTAATTTTTATCTACAAATTGATTGTCATCATTTCATTATCATATTCTATAATAATATCAGAGCACTGTCTATAGTTACCTAAGAACAAATGACCTTAATCAGTATTTAATAACATCTAATTCTATTGATAAGCGAAATAAATTTATCGCTGAAATACTTGATGTCAAATTGTAAAGCCCTATTTCTTACTTTATATTGGAAATTTCTTGATGAATTGAAAGCATAATTTAGTAGTTCTGGTAGTTCATATGCCTCCCTGTAGACTAAGCCATATAGACCATTCTCTACTACTTCTAGCGGTCCTCCTGATGCGTGAACTACTGGTAAACAGCCTGATGCCATGGCTTCTACAACTGCAATTCCAAAATGCTCATTTGGCATAGGATGAAATAGAACTTTTGCTTTAGATAGAAGAGTTAAAACTTCCTTTCTTCTAAGATTTGGAAGGATTTTCACGTTATCTCTTTCTTTAGATAACTGAAATAATCTTTGATAGTAATGTCTATTTTCTCGTGATACATATCCAATGATGGTTAGTTGTTTATCTTGTAATATTTTTGATCTGAAAACTTCTATTGCTAATTCTATTCTTTTTTCTGGAGAAATGCGAGACAATACTATGCATACATCCTCTTTGAAAGAGGAAAAAGATATTTCGTCCATTTTAATAGGCGGATATAGCACAATACAATCGTTTCTGCTCCATCTTCTAATACATTCGTTTCTTGTAGATCTAGAATTTGCTAACACTATATTACTGAAGTCATTTTCTTTTATAATGTATCTTCTAGTAAAAAAACTTAATAATGGTGGAATGGATTCTGAAGGATCTGGAACGAATTCATAGGGATTGTGAACATAATGTATTAATCTATATTTTTCTTTGCTATTGATCGTCTCAAGTGGTTTGAAAGCTTCATGGGCAACAAATACTAACCCTGGCTGTAACTCTTGAATTAATTTCTTAAGCTGTGTCGAATGGTAGAATCCTAAAAGGCTTCTACTTTTTGAGTATTTATTGTCAAAAAAGCGTTCTAAATTTTTACCTGTGTTAATTATTTTAATTCCATGAGATTTCAAACAAAGTTCATCACGTTGTTCATCCTAACTAGTAGCAAAACAACAGAGTACCTCATCAAATCCCCGTTCATAGAGCAATTTTGCCATGTCTGAGAATACTCTTTCAGCACCTCCATAAGTATCTCCTCTTATATGAGACAGTAAAGCTAATTTCAAGATGTAAGAGTTTCTTATATCAAGCATAAATGAGTTTTAGAAAAATCATTTTGAAATAAACTGGCTACAAGCTGTCCGGCACTAATTAATGAAGGATTATGATCAGCCTGTATAGCATTTGAAAACAAATTATTACCATCTAAAATTAGGATCATCTTCCAATACCTTTTCAAATATTGAGAGATAATTATTTGTCATTATTTCGTCTGTGAACATTTCTTTAACCCTTCTTCTACATGCTTCTGGAGTACATTCGTCTATCTTATCCACATATCCTTTTAATTCTTCAATGTTTTCAGCCAAGAAACCGTTAACTCCATTTACAACTATATCCTTAAGTCCTCCGTTACAGAGGGCAAGTACAGGTTTACCATAGGCATTTGCTTCTACTGCATACAAGCCAAATGCTTCCATCCATGTAGGTTTGGGACATGCAATAACTGCTTTACAACTCTTTAACAATTGTATTTTAGTATTATTGTCAACCAATCCGTAATATTTAGCATATCCCTTACTATTTTGACATTTTTCTTTTATCATCCTTACATAGTTAACATTAGAAAATTTATCATCACCTGCAGCCTTTATGTGAGTTCCTGTTTCTATTGCAAAGTTGATTGCGTCCTCTATTCCTTTTTCTGGAGAAATCCTGTTTAATGAAAGTAAGTATTGTCCACTACTACTATTATTTACAGTTTTTTTTTCAGAATACTCCTTGGGGAGAGGAATTCCGTTATGAACATATCTTACTGGCATCTTAAGAACAGAAGACATATATCGAGCATGAAGTCTGGAAGTCCCCACGAATCTGGGATATTTTACATGTTGTAGTGGAGCTTGTAGTGTTTCTAATATGCCGTGTTGTGTATGAAGTATTTTCATTTTTGGAAAATCTTTTGCTGAAAGATATGAATAACAATGCCATGTATTATCCCATACGATACCTTGTCCTTTTCCATATTCTTTTTCTAAAAGGTCCTTATACATAAGATAATGTTTTTTTTCGGTATTAATTCTCTCTGTCTCCTTTTCATCCCAGGAAGGTTCTATCGTTTCTATTACACTTAAGGTTGATAGTGTTCCTTTTCCCATACCGATTTTTTTACTTGTAAATTTAGTTCCAAGCATTGAAGAGCCTTTAGTGGTTATTAAAGTGACATCATGACCTTTTTTGAATGCTTTCTTGGAAAACCATGCAGTTATAGCCTCCAGTCCGCCATTCAATTTCCAGAAGAGCACTTTTACTGAAATTAATCGGGCGGCGGAGACGGCAGTTTGGGATTACTTATAACTAATATTTTCGAATATATATCACACCTCTCTTATGCCGATATAGTAACACCATATAATATTATATATACACAAGTTCACGATATATTCGTATTTTTTTCATATCTGTTTTTTTATTCAGAGGAAGCGGGAAAAAGGATTAAAATTTGCATGTCAATACTAGCTATAAATCCTCATTTAAAAATGCCATAACCTTATTTCTTATTAAAGTAGACAGATACCTTCATTGCCCCTGCTCATATTATCAATCTTGTTGTTCTCGTATTAACTTCAATTAAAGGGTACGTAGCCATTAAACTCAGTATATGCTAATCTGACGAATGTAAAAATACTATCTGAAATGAATATACCCACGGTTCTTAAGAAGGGAGCATTTTTTCTTGGTTTCATTCAGCAGAAACACTTTTCCATCGCCTTCCTCTACTTTACCTATTACATATAATTTCAATTTTGATTCTCTAGCTATAGATTTTGCAGTTTTCATATTTGATTGGGGGATAGTTGCTACTATTTCGTATTCTTCTCCACCATGAAAAATGAGATTTTTATAATTGAGTTGATTATCTTCAGCAAAATCTTTGACACCTTTTGCGGCAGGTATATTATCTAGGATAAAATTAACTCCACTCTGGTTTGCTAATTCATAAAGGGAAATGGATAAACCATCACTTGAATCGATAGAGGATGAAAAATATTTTGCAAGAGAAATTCCAAATCTTTGCTGAGGTTGTGGCTGTGTTACTGACTTTATGGCTTTCTTTCTAAACTCTCCGTAAGCCTTTGCATTATTCATAAGGATCTTCAATCCAGAAGACGAATAACCGAATTTTCCTGAAACCACTATGAGATCTCCAGGTTCTGCACCATTCCTTCTGGGAATATCGGCTTTATTATATGAGAATCCGATCATGCAACAATCAATTATTAATTCGTTAGACTCATTGGTATCCCCACCTACAATCTGGACGTCAAATTCCCTAGATGCAACTTGAAATCCATATGTTAGATCTTCAATCACAACAGCTTTAGAATATTTTTTTGGTATGCCTATAGAAATTAAACATACATATGGCCTTATACCTTTTGCTGACAAATCACTAATACAAGAGACTATACTTTTTCTTGCGATTTGCCATGGTAGCATTATTTCAGGTACATCAGTATGTTCGACAAGCATATCACATTTAAGAATAAGGTGCATAGTAGTCTTACTTGTTTTTTTTAGAGAAACAATTGCTACGTCATCTCTTTCTAATGAAACTGTACTATTTACTCTAAATTTAGAAATAAAAAGGTCAACAATTTGTTTTTCATTTAACTTGATCATATGTTAATTGAACCTTTTCACTTATCCTTTTGTATAAAGATTGCACATTAGTTGACGTTGATTCAACTGAAATCCTGATAGCATGTTCTGTATTTGAAGGTCTTACAAGTATCCATGAGTCATCATTTACTATCGCTTTAATTCCGTCAATTGTCAAAACTTCAGATGATTCTGCCTTGAAATTATCATTTAATTTTTCAATAACTTTCCTGTGGAGAGACGAAGCTACAGGGATTTTTGATCTAATTTGAACATATTGAGAACTTAAACTCATACATTCCTTTATTACTTTTCTGTCCAACGAAGAGAGAATAGCACTTGCTAAAAATCCATCCCTACACATATTGAATTTGGGCATAATGAAACCAGCACTACTTCCCTCACCTCCTACTTCGGCATTAATTTGTAACATTTTTTTGACAACATTTGCTTCGCCAACCTTAGAATAATCAACCTGACCTTGATGCTGCTTTACTAATTTCTCTATGGATAAACTAGTATCTATGCTTATTACAAATTTTTTTACTCCAAGGTTAAGAGCATTAGCAATACAGATTAAAAGTGTTGCATCAGGGTTCAATTTTTCTCCATTTCCGTTAACAACTACTAATCTGTCTCCATCTAAGTCGAATGCAAAACCGAAGTCGAGTTTATTTGCTTTTACCAGCAGACGTAATTCATTTAGATCATCTATAGTCGGATCGGGGCCTCTTGAAGTGAATCCTTGAATATCATTGATAGTATAAAATTTGTGTCCAAGCATTTTAAACAGATCTTCAACATATCCACATGCTGCTCCTCCTCCTGGATCAAGTCCAACTTTTACTGCTTCTTTTTTACCTTCCGGTTGTTCTATAAAATTTGCAACTTCATTCAGATAATCTGAAACAGCATAATAGAACTTACCAAATTTTTTGGAAAGTAATGCAGAACCCGCTAATATAAGATTAAGCTCATTTTCAAAAATTCCTCTGCTTTCAATTATGAACTTTAAGCCATTCCATTCCATAGGATTATGTGAAGCTGTTACAATGAAACCGGCCTCGTATTTTCGTGCTTCTCTAAATACCATAGGAGTTGGAGCCACCCCAAGGTTGTATACATCAACTCCCTGTTCCATCAGTATTGCCGAAACAGTTTGATTAATTATACGTCCTGAGGGTCGAGTATCTCTTGCTAGTACACATTTACCTCCTGATTTGATCATAGAAGAGGCAAATAATCTAGTAAATTTGGCAATTTCATGTAAATTGAGGTCATAACCATAAATTCCTCTGATACCTGAAATTGATACCTTCATATAAATAGGGACTTGATAGCTGTGATATTAACTCTGCTAAGAATTTGAAAAAAATCAATCGACTTTATTTCATAGATGAAGAATTAAATAATGAACTATGAAATTGTCTTTGTTTTCGCCCTAGTAGCTCAGCTGGTTAGAGCGAAGGTTTCGTAAACCTTAGGTCATGGGTTCAAATCCCGTCTAGGGCTTTTTTAAGCAAAAAAGGATGAAGGGAAAAGGGAAGAAAATAAAGCAATCAAGCAAACAATATACAGCCATGATTAAACCTGCTAAATAGATCGCCTATTGAACTGTTTAGATACGGGAACCTAGTCAACAAAAATGATTTCTGATGTTATTTTGGCTGACTGTTATCGTTATTATTGTTTCCTCTTTAAATACTCCACTGCTTATTCGATATAAAAAAGGATGAGCTGCATTAACTTATGACATGAGGTATTTTGCAAATATTTTAAGAAAATAAGCAATGTATAGATGTTCTAAATATCATATATCATATTTAGAAATTCATTTTCCAAAATTACACAGATGTCTTCGATGTTATGGAAACAAAGCTAAAAATAAGGATAAAAACAAAATTTAATATGTTTTATGGTTGACCAGAGATTTTCAAAACATTGTAAAAATGGGAATCACGTGGACTGCGAGGACTGTATGTGTAACTGTCACATTCCAGGTACGATAGATAACCTAGCTAAGAATATCGCCAGACTGGAAAGGAGAGTGCCTGGCCTTGGCGAATCAGTATAGATAAAGGTTCCTTTTTATCAAAACATAAACTACAAACAATATATTTGTTAAATCTGTGAGAGTGTTATAATTTGAGTTGTACTACTATCAATAATAATATCTATCGTATTAACCTTCTGGAATACTTTCTGCAAATTCCTCGAACATGCCTTACAACTTGACAATCCTCAAAGATTTCTTTATATCCGCCGTTCCCTTTTTAGGTCATCAACTACTGCTGACTGCTTGCTTAAATGCCATACTCGTGGATAAGTAGACGGTTTCATAATAATCCTTTTTATATGAAAAGCAATGCCGGTGTAATTCTCTTGAATCTCATCCTTGGTCATGACTGCTTCTGCGAGGGCAACTATTTCTCCTTTTAGAGTATACACACCGGCAAGATCCTTAACCTTCAAATCTTTTGATACAGCTATTATACCTGGAACTGCAAGTTGTGCACCATGACATAAAGCATCGACAGCAGTATCTCGTATTATGACTGCATGTATCCCTTCTAGACATCTCTCAATTGGTTTTATGAGTTTACGGAGTTTTTCATCATCATTATTTTCTTTATATTGGTGCAATGCATCTTCTAAGTCATGCAATTTTACGAGATTATTTTTCTTTTCTGACAAATTGCTCACTCTTGTTCTACGAAGCTCTATCATGGTTGCACCAGCCCCCAGAACCTCGCCCACGTCGTAGATCATTTTTCTTATATATGTCCCGGCTTGACATAATATACGAATCAATAAAAGACGGTCGTATTGTTCAGTGATTTCAAATTCATATATAGTTCTAATACGTGTAGTCCTTTTCACCGATGAACGTTGTGGTGGTCTTTGGAAGATAGCCCCAGTGAATTCTTTCCTTACAGAAGCCAACATTTCTTCAGAGACATGTGTATGAAGACGCGCCAAGGCATAGTATTCCTTCGGACCGAGCAGCAATACAGGTAGAGCTTTAGTACCTTCTCCGAGTCCAATTGGAAGGAGGCCAGTAGCACCGGGATCTAATGTACCACTGTGCCCTGCCTTTCTGATATCTAAAATTCTCTTTACCCAGGATACTATTTCATGACTGGTTGGACCAGAAGGTTTGTCAATTAAAACAAGTCCGTAGTCAAGTAATGATTCTATAGGTCTTTTATCTGGATAATGACCATAACTGTCATTAGTAATATCATCGTCTATCCTTACAAGTTCTTCTAACTGAGGAAACATTGAGTTAATTTAGAAGAACTCCTATTATTAATGATAATATTGTAAGTGCCAACAATTATCAATTAGTATCCTGTGTTAAACCGTTTGAGTCTTATGGTCGTTTATAAATCTATGCTGACAAAAGAGATAGATTACAATTCTGCTAATAATAACGACTTCATTTAATAATCTTCTCTTACCATATTATATCAGTAAAAATTAAATCGATTTGCCAGTCTTTTAGTTTTTTCAAGGATCACAAGGTAGATTTCAATAAGCTCTGCCTTTTGCTTTTGAATTGGAATGTCATTTTCATTCTTTATTTCTAGAATTAGGGACATAATCTTAGATCTAAGTATCTGTTCAGTTAATTCCTCCAAACTCATTTGTCTAGATTCTAAGTTATTATGTACTGTTCGAGATTCCTCCTGAGTAGTATTAGAGGAGAGTGCCGATGTATTCTCCTTGATTCCACAGTTAATGCAAGTAATCGCATCCTTAAATCTGACTTGAACACCGCCACACTTATTACATGGTTGGCCAATAAGGGATCCGCCCCTTACAAGTAATTCTGCTGCCTTTTTGATCTTAGAAGACTTATCAACATTCTCATTTTTTTCTGCAGACATTTATATTACTATATTTCTAAAGGCAATTCCTAATTTCTATTTTTCTTGCAATATCATGTATTGCAGCTTTGTGAAGGAAATTAATAATACATTTATTTATTATGTCCTAATATTAAATTGATCAATGCTTTTATAGCTATTTTATAGAGTAAACCAAATTAAGTCGTTCAGCTTCAAAAGGACGATTAAAATGACCTCAATTTAATAGCTGTTTGTTAAATAAATTTTAAGTCCAAGATAATTTTATAGTATAGAATTTAACACTCCAACGTCTCAAATCGATTCATACTGATTCTTAACAGTATAATAGCAAGAACAAGCCTTCGTAAACAACAAGCTAGAATGAAGCCAGTATAAATTATATAATCAAGTCAAAGCAGTGACAAAAAAGTGATTTTATAATACATCTCCTAAGTATGAGGAACAAACAAATAAGATAAAAGAATGTGATCCTTAGTTAGATATAGTATATCATGTTTAAAGAATTAACGTAAAAAATATATATATTATAAATTAATGATTGTTAACCAATAAAAGTTGTCTTACTATACTCTTTGATATACTAATTAAAGAATTTAGAATCATTATATCT
>DASQWW010000101.1:0-3806 GCA_035640055.1 Nitrososphaeraceae archaeon
CAGTATCTGCAGTGGCAAGCAATCAATAGGTGGAATGGACAGATGCCTTATGCTCTTGGAGGAGGAGGTGGGAGCGGCGGTGCTGCATTTCCGTTTTTCCAGCTACCAGCACCTTCACAATTCCAACAAAACCAATCATCACTACAAAACCAAACTAGATAATAGTAGTAGTGGTAACGGTTTATTTTTGATGGCAAAAAATCTAGTGTCCATTGCAATTGTGAAATCTAAATCTAACCGTGTAATATAATATCCAGTATTACTGTATTGATATTCAAAGATTTGAAGAATAAATAAGCAACAAAACAGTCAGATACTAGAATAACCCTCTTTTATTATATTTAATTCGTCTACACAGCACATATTCTTAGCTCCTAAGCGGCTGTGAGCGCAAGTCTTGTGTTCATAACAATTTACAAAAGAACTGAGGCCTGCTCGATGGGCCTCTAGTCTATATTACATTACATTATCATCATCATCAAAGTAATGAGCCTACTGCGGAGGTGGTCCTGTCTCACTACCACCTTCCATCATTCTGTCGTACAAGTTTTGTTTATAGTATTGTTCATAAAAAGATATGTGGTTCTCCTCCAAATTCATCAAATACTCATGTACTCTCTGGGCAGCTTCTCTTCCTGAAGCCATTGCCTTTACTACAAGAGTTTCTCCTGTTGTCACATCTCCTGCAGCAAAGACGCCTTTCATAGAGCTTTTGTACTGATCATTAATTGCTATTGAATTTTTCTTACCTGTCTTTATGCCCGCTTTCTTCGGTAGAAAGGAATTTGGTTCTCTTCCAACAGCAAGCAAAACGCTTGAGCATTTTATTTTGAACTCTTTGTCGGGAATAGGTTCTGGACTTTTTCTTCCAGTCTGATCAGGTGTACCAAGCTGCATCAAGTTCATTGTTGTTGTCATAATGTGTCCATTGGAATCTCCTTCATATGATTTGGGCTCTGCAAGGAACTTGAACTTTACTCCTTCTTCCTTTGCTTCTTCTAACATTATAGGGTCAGCTGGCATATCATTTTCAGTTCTCCTATATACTATGGTAACATTTCCTTTAGTCAGCCTCAATGCCGTTCTGGCACAATCAAGAGCTGTATCTCCTCCCCCAATTATGATTATCTCTTTTCCTAGTTGGTACTTGCTTTGATTCTGATCAAGGTAGTTCTTCACACCGTTAACAAATACGCTTTCCAGAAATTGGTATCCATCGTATATTCCTTTCAGATCGATTCCCGGAGTATCAAGTTTGACAGTATCTTTTGAACCTGTAGCAATTATGATGGCCTCGTTTCCCTCCCTCAATTGTGAAAGTGCGATATCTTTGCCAACTTTAATACCTGTCTTTATTTCAATGCCCATCCCTTTTATTCTGTCCATTTCGTAAAGCAATACGTCCTTTGGTAGGTGATAGTCTGGGATGCCATACCTAGCTGTCCCGCCAGCAGTGGATAATTCCTCATAGATAGTCACCTGGTGGCCATACCTTCTGAGAAGTTCAGCTGCCGCTAGACCTGCAGGCCCAGAACCGATCACAGCTACATTTTTGCCTGTCTCAGGCAAAGTAGAAGGATCTGGCTGCTTTTGTTGCTTCTTGCGTTCCCAGTCTGCAATATATCTTTGTATCAGCCCAATTCCAATAGGTTGACCGCTCCAACGTAATACACAAGCATCTTCGCAAAGACCCTGCAATTGAGGACAGCATCTGGCAGTTACACCAAGAAGTGTATTTGTCTGCCTTATCCGTTCATATCCCTTCTTGAAATCACCTCTGGCAACAGCTTCATTCATGCCTCTAACATCCAATAGAACAGGACAAGCATCTATACATACAGGAGTGCCACAAAGCAGACAGCGCTCAGCCTCTCGCATAACCTCCTCTTCTGTATATGGCTCCTGTACTTCCGAGAAGTTGTTCTTTCTTTCTTCAGGATCTGTCTTGCGAAAAGGGAATTGTCCTACACGGTTGGGTTCAACCTTCATTAGAAAACAGCATGTACATTATACTTATTATCTTTATTATTATTGTCGTCATCATATCATATGATAAGCTTATTCCGTTATAAAACAATAGATAGATGCTTGAAAGTTTTGATATATATTATAGTGCATCGTAATATAGTGAGCCGCGGCCGTAACCATCAGGCTGTGGAATATATCAGATATGAACTTGCAGCAATAAATAGTCCAATATCTTCTAACTCTTTGTCTACTTTGACATGATGGCCATGTATTCCTAAGCCTGATGCTTCACCTACTGGTACTCCTCTAAACCTCCTTAATCTGTGCCTTATATGGTGATCGAGTTCTGTCAGATCAGAATATGGGAAGTTGTCTAATCTGCAGATGTACCTGGGACCACTAAGGTAATCATTCCAGTGTTTTCCCTCAGGATGATTCGTGAGCATGTAGAATTTGTCTTTGTGCTTGAAAAGATGTTCTCGAATAGTGAGTACTTCTGCGCTAGCATCTTCTTTGCTTCTGTTTTGCTCCAGAACAGAGATCGAGAAAGGACGAAATTCACCATGTACATTATTGGTAAGTATCCACTCGTGTCCATCCTTGCTGATAAGTCTGAAGTTTAGATTTTTTTCTCCTTTTTTTATCTCGGCTATCTGCTTATCATCTAAGAATATTTTGGCCTCCCAGGGCTTTGAACCTTTGATTACATATTCAGAATCCAATCGCCAAGTGACTTGAGAATTTAATGGCGACAAAAATTTATCTTTTACTATGATTAGCCTGTCAAACCTAATGGAGACATAGAAAGATGTGGAAAGATGAAGATTTCATAATATCTTCTGGCCAGTGATTTTCATATATTACAATAGTACTAGCTGCAGGATCGCGAAATGTAGAACAGTTACCTTAAAAAAGACATGATTGTTGACCATCATAATAATCATAATAACTCACTTATTTATTATATACCTTGGAAGCTCTAAGAGAACCCATCAATGTATTTACGTTTCATCAGATCAAATAATAGTGCTAATATGAGCTTCTATACTATTTGCTTCCTTCTTATGATAGCAATAATAGGAAGCAGCAGTAGTGTTACCAATACTGCTATTGCATCTTTTGACACTAATATCCCTAGTATAATTGATCAAAACATTCGTGCAAATACTATTACCTCGTGGAATGATTTGACTGGTCAACTTGGCATCAAAGAGAATTTGTCACCACCACAATTTTCAAGGGTATATGCATTGGTACATATCTCAATATATGATTCTTTGCTGGCGGCCGCAGCAGCAGCAGCAGCAGCAGCAGCAGCTACTGCTGCAAATAGAGAATATAATACTGTAGTCTTTGATAATAAATCATTTTATGTTTCGTCGATTACAGAAGCAGTATCTACTGTGCTGGCTTATTTATTTCCAAAGCATACTAATGAAATTGTCAAGTTAAAATCTACACAAATCAGTCAATTTCAGGATTATGACGATAATTTATCAATAAAGAGAGGAGGGATGCTAGGCTATCGGGTTTCTCAGGCAGTTATAGACTACGCCGAAAAGGATAATTCGGATTTAGTATGGAATAATACTAATAATAAGACTAATGAAACAATCCCAAGACCAAGCAGCAACAATAACTGTACTTGGAATGGCAGTAATCCCGTTAATCCTATGGCTGGATTTTGGAAGACATATATACTTAAATCAGGATCAGAAGTTCAACCAGGAAAACCTCTAGCTTGTGGTTCGGAGGCTGACTTGCTGGATTTAAGACAAACATATGAAGTATCAAAAAATAGAACATCTGGCCAAGTTGCTGCTATACATTATTGGGGT
>DASQWW010000102.1:0-3220 GCA_035640055.1 Nitrososphaeraceae archaeon
TTAGAATTATATAGTTTTGTGAATTTTCTATTACTTTAAACTTTCTACAACTACAGTTGGGACAAATTGGACATGCTCTCAAACCTTTTGCCAAATTCTTATGATTTTAAAGTAATATTTATTTTTAGGAGTTACGAAAGAAGAAGAGAGAAGATTAAGAATAATAATAATATTTTTTTCTAATCCTACTCCTCAATCTGGATTTTAAAAAGATTGATTTTCATCAATGAATTTGACTATGTGGTGATGTTGCTAGTACAAAATAGATTAGTCGTTAAGTTATATACTACATTATTTGCTACATATAGGAGATCATTAAACGCCTCTTTTCTGGTTGTACTTATCATCTACAAGGACAAATCGCCATTTTTTATCAACTGCTTTCGTTATTCCTATTCTTTTCTTTGCAATTATCACTTGAGGATCAGTTCCAAATTCTATATGCAGATCGCTATCTGCATTTGTCATATCACATTCATTAAGCAATTTTGTGATATTTAATGCCTGTGTAATTTTACCCGGTCCTGATGTTAGTGAAAGGTGGTCATTATTTTTACGATACCTTTTCATAACATTAATGCCTTCCAATGGTTCTAATGCCCTGATGAGTACCGCACCGGCTTTAAATTCCTCAGAGCGGGCAGATACGTTTACACAGAAATGATTTCCATAAGTAAAGTAAATGTATGCTCTTCCTACTTCTCCAAACATTGCTTTATTCCTTGGAGTTAGACCCTTGTATGCGTGACTAGCCGCATCATCATTAAAGCCATAGGCCTCTGTTTCAATTATAAGACCAGCCAAGCGTTGAGACTCGTATTTGGTGACAGGAATTGTCCGAACTAATTTTTTGCCAAGCAATTCTTTAGCAACAAGTGTAGTCGACCTTGCATAGAATGAACGATGAGGACATGACATAGACAACTAACTCCAAGAATAATTTCAATACAGACTATATTCAGCTATGATATAAGTTCTTAGCTTTTTACATTAAAGGAAGCAGTGGTTGTTTAAAGCTATGGATATTATGCATCTATTCTATCAACTAACCCGTGAGACAATAAGCCATATTTTTGGATTCTTAAATGTCCAGTATGTACTTTATGCTCGTCTACATCAGAATGGAAAATGAAAGTTGATCTACATTCATGGCAAATCCATATCGTCTTCAGGTCGTCATTATTCATCTGTCTTACAGATGATATATTTCTATATAATTTAAGAAGTGGGTAACCTTTCCATATTCATTTATTCCGAAATTTAACCGATATCTACATTATTAATTAAATTGCTAACATGCTTTTATGAAATATATTGAATGGTAATTGCGCAGGGTTTATTTACAATACTTTTCACCGTAAGAATATATTATACTAACAATAGAAATCCTCATGTAAAAGGATTTTACATAGACAAATATTTAAAATCGAGGCTTTGTCTAGCGTTTTTCAACCTTGTTAATCAAATATAAGGATATTTACTAGACACAAGTTATGTATGATCTTCTCGTATCTGCTACAGGTATATTAGCATCTATATTTTCCCTTTCAAGCACAGTTCCCCAGATAGTTAAAGGCAAAAAAACAAAAAAGATGGATGATGTTTCTGTATGGCTTATCTTAGCATTAATCGTCGGACTATCTTTATGGGTCATATATGGAATAGCCAAAAGCGATATAGTGATTATTGGAGGAAATACTGTTGGAGTTACATTGAATGTAATTTTGTTAGTTCTAAAGATAAAATATTCAAGAAAACCAATCAGTTAGGTTGGACAGATTATTAATATTTAATGAACATAAAAATAATCTAGATAAGAATTTAAATCTAAAAAAAACCTTTACTTAGTAATGGCTTAGATTGAAGTCTCTCTTGTATACCAGAGATTCTATGTTTTAAATTAAAGGACAAATTATTCTGATAATTGTTACTAGAAATTGGTAACGATGTCTGTTTTAACTTTTTATTACTAAAATTGCTGCGAAACATCAATAGAAAATTTATTATAAGAAATTAAGTTTAACTTATTATTGCCGGCCTTTGAGGTCCAAAAGAATAACATACAGACATGTAGGGGTGGACATAAAAAAAATTCACTCAGCACATAAATCAATAGCAGGAATAATCTCTTTAAGCCATTCATTTCCTACCGCGGGAAAAGTTATTTCAGGCTTCGGACATTATGCAGGATTGATCGACATTGGTTCCAAAGTCCTTGCATTACATTCAGATAGTGTCGGGACAAAAGTTATCGTAGCTCAAGATATGAATCGATTTGACACAATAGGAATAGATTGCATTGCAATGAATGTAAATGACATTATCTGTGTTGGAGCGCAGCCGCTAGGTTTTGTTGATTACATTGCAGCAAAGTCTACAAATAGATTTATACTTCAACAGATAGCAAAGGGTTTGGTAGAAGGAGCAAGGCAATCTGGCATAGCGATAGTAGGAGGAGAAACTGCAATCTTACCAGAAATAATTGCCGGCGATAAGAAAAAATCATTCGATCTTGTTGGCACAGCTCTTGGTATAGTTGACAAGTCAAGGCTAATACTAGGAGACAAAATCACATCAGGTGATGTAATTTTAGGTGTCGAAAGTAGTGGTTTGCATTCTAATGGGTACACCCTTGCACGTAAGGTTCTTTTATCAAAATACTCGTTGAGTGACAAACCAGAATATCTGATAAGAAAACTAGGAGAAGAGATGCTGACGCCGACCAGAATCTATGTAAAACCTGTCATGGAATTGTTGAAACAAATTAACCTCTCTATTCATGGTTTAGCTCATATCACTGGT
Source organism: Nitrososphaeraceae archaeon (assembly GCA_035640055.1). Classification (GTDB taxonomy): domain Archaea; phylum Thermoproteota; class Nitrososphaeria; order Nitrososphaerales; family Nitrososphaeraceae; genus DASQWW01. The sequence continues at coordinate 2,803 of DASQWW010000102.1, forward strand.
GGTTCATTTACAAAATTGGCACGATTGAATAGAAGGGTAAGGTACAAACTTGATAAATTACCTGAAGCCGCGAATATCTTTAAGCAGATTCAGCTAGAAGGAAATATCAACACGAAAGAAATGTATACAACATTTAATATGGGGATAGGACTTTGTGTTATAGTTTCAAAAGATTTTCTGGAAAGATCTGTTGGCGTATTTGAGAAATATAAAATGCGATGTACTCAGATAGGTATAGTTGACAATAAAGGAGAAGGAGAGGTGGTAGCCAATCTAAACGGCAAGACTGAACTATTGTCTAATTAGCTTGTTGTGAATACTGACTTATTATTATCATCATCCTAATCATATACATATAATAAAAAACAACAACATCTATCATCAAGAAGGTTTTAGCTCATGATGTTGTTAATGTAAG
>DASQWW010000103.1:0-2121 GCA_035640055.1 Nitrososphaeraceae archaeon
GGCAATTCCAAGTGGTGTAAGTAAATACGAAAGAGTAAAGTATACAAAAAGGCTGGAAAATACAGCCCCAGGTAATGCTAATAGAGTATTATGGTGTGCTTTTTTTAACTGAAGTATAATCCAATCACTACCTTTGTAATATTTATTTTATATGACCAGAAATCTTATATTACAATGTTATACAAATAAGTATTAAAATAGACATCAGAGATAGACTTTTAGTGGTCGGCTATCTAAAATTAGTAAGAAACGTAGTAGGAATAATAAAGATGCGAAAGATTTTGATATCTGCACCTGAACAACTCGCGAACAAAATAGGAGACAAGTTAAGGCACAATTATGACATTGAACTAAGTATACTTCCTTATGAGGCAATATGTGAGATAAAGGCAAATATAAGAAGAAAATGGATTACAATTTGCAGGTTTGCATCAGATGAAAATTTAAAGGACATATTAACAATGTTTGAAGTCAATTATGAATTGAAAACAAGATAATAGAATCTGTTTAAATAGTTCTTTCATTCCAAGGGCTGGACCAGAAGAGACAAGAGCTCTATCTTCTATTGGTGAGCTAATTTGTGAACAATAATAATAATACGAAGATCTGGCGAAAAAGCGCTTAGCTCAAAGACGAAAAGATCGTGTATCTTGCTTATGTTGCTCTAAAAACTTATCCTATATTCAGCAATATAAGGGTCAGAAACAAGAAGACATCAGAGAAGGTCAGCTTTAAAGAAATTATCAGAATAATCTGCTATATTATTTAATCACGCAAGGTAAACTGACCACATTATTATTTCCTTTTTCGATTTACACCAACTAAGTCTTTTTAATATGCATCGTATCAATATAACAGACATATTTAGTTAGCAAAACATTCTATTAAAGAGCGTTACTTGTATATCTCATCTCGCGTCTACAAGCGAACGTCAACATTTCTGAATTTATATCGATGATAATAAATATAAAATAGCCATGTAACCTACTAGGTCATCACACAATGGATCGGATAAAACGTATTTCCACTGAGCTTTTGGCAAACTATCCAAATAGATTTGGAGTGGATTTCGATGAAAACAAAAAAAATATTAAAGAAATAGCAATAGTCAGATCAAAGGTTCTTAGAAATAAAGTAGCTGGTTATATAACGTCATATCTCCGTAAAAAGGCTGCTATTGCTAAAGCCCACTTGCCTTCAGAAGAAGAAGAAGAAGAGCAAACAGAATCAGAAAAATTGGAAGAAGGATAACATCATTTGATTTTAATTAAACTACTTGGAGGAGCAAAGAAAGCGATTGGAAGGCCATCTATTGTTTTCGATAAACCTACTGCTTCTGTATCTGAAATATTTGCATTCCTGCTTAAAAACGCTGTCGAACCAAATCTTTTAAAGCCAAGCAATATCTTAATAGCGATAAATGGTGTCGAATCTTCTACACTTTCTGGAAACAGTACAATCGTCAAAACGGGTGACACAATTACAGTCGTTACTGTAGTACACGGAGGGATGCTATAAGGTTGATCGAATTTTCAAAGTCTAATCAAGTACTGTGTAAACATTATACATCTCTAAAAAGCTAAGCTGATTTAAAAGTAATTTTGCTTTTACTCTATCAATGACTATCTATTTCGTAGATGCCGCATACAGTTCGTTGGACTAAGAGTATTTTCTTTGAATGTAAGCTGCTGCTAGAACTTCTAAATATATAGACTGATTGGAGTTATTAATACAGGTAATTTATATTATATAATACCATCAAATGAAAAAAAAGGATCATGTTTACAAATTAGGTGATACCTTCACAACAATTATCGCTGTTCCAAACATAGGAGTAAAAAGCGAGTCACAACTCATCGATGATTTACGTAGGATATCTGATGTTGTACACATACAGGCAGTTGAGCCAAATATTGTGTATGGTATTAATCATATACTTGGAATTTTAAAGGTAACTTTAGAATCTGAAAGGAGAAAGATAACATTTACAAATAGGATTGAAATGGACTTTCTACTCAGGTTAGTTTGTACTGATCAAATCTCGTCTGCATTAAAATATGGTGGAATAAAAAATGGACTACAAGCATGTTTTGTAATCTTCTCCAAGGATAGAAAAGAGTT